>CAWBIS010000312.1:0-11853 GCA_963788485.1 Terriglobia bacterium | reverse complement strand
CGCCCGTGTCACGCCCAGCTTCACCCAGTCGCGTACGGGCTCGTCTTTCGTCTGGCAGGCGCGGAAGATATCGCCACGCTCGACGCTCTGTTCGAGCAGCGTCTTGCCGCCGTCCTCGGCGCTCGCCACAATGCGAATCGTTCCGTTGCCGGGCGCGATAAACGTCTTGTCGTGCGAACCGTACTCTTCGGCCTTCTGCGCCATGAGCCCGACATTGGACACGCTGCCCATGGTCGCCGGATCGAACTGTCCGTTCTGCTTGCAGTCCTCGATCACGACTTGATATATGGTGGCGTAGCAGCGGTCCGGAATCACGGCAACCGTATCCTGCAGCCCATCCTCTTTGTTCCACATCCTGCCGCCATCACGGATCACTACTGGCATCGATGCGTCGACGATCACGTCACTGGGAACATGCAAGTTGGTCCTGCCCGCGCGCGAATCCACCATCGCCAGACCGGGACGTTCTTTGTAACAAGCTGCGATATCGGCTTCGATTTCAGCCTTTTTCACAGCTGGGAGATGGGCGAGTTTGCTGAGCACGTCGGCCAGTCCGTTGTTTACGTTGGCGCCGATCTCTGCGAGGACGCCGGCATGTTTCTGCAGAGCGGGGGCGAAATACTCTGCCACACAGTGCCCGAACATGACGGGGTCGGAAACCTTCATCATCGTGCACTTCAGATGCAGAGAGAACAGCGCATTGTCAGCTTTAGCGGCAGCGATCTGCTCGGCATAGAATCTCCGAAGTGCCGTCACGTTCATGACCGCGCAGTCGACAACTTCGCCCTCGGTCAGCGGAATCCTTTGCTTCAGGACTCTCACCGCGCCGTCCGCGTCCACGAATTCGATACGCGCGTCTTTGATATGCGTGTCGCCGGCGGAGCTCACGGTCACGGATTTCTCGCTGCCATAGAAATCCTTGTTGCTCATGTGGGCGACACGCGTCACCGAGCCGGACTTCGGCCAGGGCTTCATCCTGGTTGGATGCTTCCGCGCGAATGCTTTCACGGACCCGGGAGCGCGCCGGTCGGAATTGCCCTCGCGCAACACGGGATTCACGGCCGAGCCCAGTATCCCGGCGAAACGGGTCTGCACCGCACGCTCCTCCTCCGTAGAGGGGGCGTCCGGATAGTCGGGAATGTTGTAACCCTTCCCCTGAAGTTCCGCAATCGCGTCTCGGAGCTGCGGAATCGAGGCGCTGATGTTGGGCAGCTTAACGATGTTCGCCTCCGGTGTCCTGGCCAGTTCCCCCAGACGCGTCAATTCGTCGGGAATTATTTGGTCTTGCCTGAGACGCTCGGGGAAGGCGGCGACAATACGGCCGGCGAGCGAGATGTCGGCCGTTTCAATCTCCACCCCTGTTCCTTTGAGGTACGCTCGCAGAATGGGTAGCAGCGCGTACGACGCGAGCGCCGGCGCCTCGTCGGTCCTGGTCCACGTGATCTTCATATGTCTGAGTGCGTCCGGAGGGAACGCGGGCGCAAAGCGGTCTTGAACTGAACGCGTAGGATAACATGACTAACTCGCTGAATTACCCGGCAACGCATTGATTCTCTTGCTCCTTCGCCGCCATTGGCGCTCCGGTTGCGAGCCCTCGACGCTCACGCTGACCGATCGCACTTTAATATGGGGCCAGAACCTACACTACAACACGATTAAGTCGGGCCGATTTCAGCCCACGTTGAAACCCACGTCGATATGTTCCGCGTGCGGCACCCGAATTCCGCTCCAGGGGTTTCCGACGATTCCGCCCCGCTGACTTTCGACGCATCCTCCGGCGCTTTATTGCGCCATAATTCTCAAAGTGCGCGAATAGCCTCAGGAACGGTGGCCCGATTCCGCCGCAAATCCTGATAAATCACAACATTCCGCTGGTCGAACGCTTGCCCTGTTGTCCGGCATGCAAATCAGGGCGATCTCCATGTTCGGCGGAATTCTTCTGCTATTGCCGCTCGCCGTAGCGGCACAAACCCGCGAGGGCGGGACGGGCACGCTGGTCACCGGAACAATTCAGGATCCGGACATGATGGCAATCATGAATGCCGAAGCCGAGATCCGCAATCCAGCCACGGGCTACAAGCAGACCGTACAAAGCGACGACAAAGGCGAGTTTCGTTTTCTCAACGTACCGCCGAACGAAATATATGAACTGACGATATCGGCGCCCGGTTTCGCCCCGGTGAGCGAACCGGTTAAGGTGCGCAATATTCCTGTCGCATTGACCTACAAGCTCAGGATGGCCGAAGTCTCCACCCACGTTGAGGTATCTGCCTCCCCCGCCGTGATCGACACCGATCCCTCGGCGCACGTGGATGCGTCATCGGAATCATTCTCCAAACTGCCCGACTTCGATCCGGCGGCCGGATTAAGCGGCATCATCAATAACAGCACTGGAGGCACGGCGGCGGACGCCAACGGATTCTTCCACCCGCTCGGGGATCACGCGCAGGTGAGCTTCGTCATCGACGGGCAGCCGATCAGCGATCAGCAGAGCAAGGTTTTCTCGACGCAACTTCCGGCCAACGCCATTCAGAGCATGGAACTGATAACCGGCGCTCCCAACGCCGAGTATGGCGACAAATCCAGCCTGATCGTAAGCGCCACGACCAAATCGGGCCTGGGGGCGGCTCAGCCATTTGGCAGTATCGAAGCCACGTGGGGCTCGTTCGGCACTTATGCCGAGAACGGCACCTACGGTTTCGGCAATGCGAAATTCGGAGACTTCATCGCCATCGACGGCATCCGCACCGGACATTTTCTGGATACGCCGGAGTTCCTGCCGATTCACGACATCGGCAACAACGAAACCATTTTCGACCGCGTCGATTACAAGCCGAACGACATCGATGTTTTCCATCTCAACCTGTTCGTGGCGCGCAACTGGTTCCAGGTGCCGAACGACTACGATCAGTTGAGCCAGGACCAGAAGCAGCGGGTCATGACCTGGAGCTTCTCGCCAGCATGGCAACGAACACTCGGGTCGGCGAGCCTGCTTTCGGTGACAGCCTTCGCCCGGCGGGATCAGGTGAACTATTACGGCAGCCGCGACCCGCTCGACGATACTCCCGCCACCGAGTCGCAGACCCGGTTTCTGACCAACTACGGCGCAAAGGCCGACATCGCCACCTCACACAAGAATCACAACCTGCGCTTCGGAGTCCAGGTGCAGCAGACACGGCTGCTCGAAAATTTTTCTCTGGGAATTACCAACCCGGATTTCAACCCCGTCTGCCTCAGTTCAACCGGGGCTGCGCTGGGGTTGCCGGATGTTACCAATCCGGATCTGTGCGCGGAAAGCTATCCCGGGGCGGTTCCGAATCCGAATCTGCTCCCCGGTCTGGTGCCTTACGATCTGACCCGCGGGGGCTCGATGTTCAACTTCCGCGGCGCGGATAACATCGACCAGGCCGCTGCTTACGCCACCGACGACATCAAACTGGGAGATTTCACCGCCGACCTCGGATTACGCTTCGACCAGTACAACGGCCTGGTCGACAAGAACGGATTGCAACCGCGGGCAGCCCTGTCCTACCACGTGCATCGCGTGGACACGGTGTTGCGAGTCGCCTACTCCCGAACCTTTGAGACGCCTTTCAACGAGAATCTGCTGCTGTCGAGCGCAACCGGCGCCGGCGGCCTTGCACAGAACACCTTCGGCGCGAAGGCGAGCATCCCGATCCAGCCGGGGTTCCGCAATCAGTTCAACACCGGCCTGCAGCAGAAGATCGGGCGCTGGCTTACCTTCGATGCGGATTACTTCTGGAAATTCACCCATAACGCGTACGATTTCGACGTTCTCTTCAACACGCCGATCACGTTTCCAATCGCCTGGAAAAGCTCGAAGCTGGACGGGGTCACCGGACGCCTGAGCACGAGCACGTTCCGCGGCTTCATGGCGTCAACGACGTTCGGCCACACGCGCGCCCGCTATTTCCCGCCCGAGGTGGGAGGATTGATTTTCCAGGGTACGGCCAACGTGCCGGGCGTGTTCCGCATCGATCACGATCAGGCATTCCAGCAGACGACGAACCTGCGCTATCAGCATGGTAAAGACGGTCTCTGGACGAGTTTTATCTGGCGCTTCGACAGCGGGCTGGTGGTGACAGGCGTGCCGGACGCGGCATCGGCAATGACGCTCACTCCGAACCAGCAGGTGGATATCGGGCTCGCCTGCAACGGCGTTCAGGCGACCGTGGCGATGCCCATCCGAAGCTGCGGCGGAAATGTAACCTCAACCCTGCTGACGCTGCCGGCGACCGGGACGGAGAACAACGATCACAACCCCGATCGCGTGAAGCCCAGGAATCTGTTCGACATCGCCGCCGGAACGGACAATCTGTTTCGAGCCGACAGGCGCAGAGTAACGCTCCGCTTTACCGTGACCAACCTGACCGATAAAGTGGCGCTTTACAACTTCCTGTCGACGTTCAGCGGCACGCACTTCGTTCCGCCAAGAACCTACCAGGCCTCCATCGCCTACGTCTTTTAGTTCGGCGAGAGCGCCGAAGATTCTTATGTCGGAGATACACTGCCGGGCGAGATCGGCTCGCCAGTGTCCCGTTCTTCATCTTCCCTTCCCGGCCGGATGATTCCATTAATCAGCCGGATAAGCAAGACCACGGCGACGAAGCCCGCGATAAAAAGACCGATCCGATAGAAATACAACGTGCACGTTGCGAGGAGCATGAGAGCAATGATTCTGGATAACTTCAGGTAGCCGAGGGGCCACACGACCATCCTGGCCGCCAGGCCGGCTTCGGCAGCTACCGCTCCACCGAAGAGGCTCTTCCCTCTACTCCGGCTTACATTCGACCGCGCCCGGCTCGCCGCCTTTTGCACGGTCATCACCACAACGATCAAACTACAGGTGAACGTCAGGACCGCCATTAACCAGGCCAGGATGCCCCTCACCGTGGCGTCTCCTGTACTGAATAAATGTTTGACCACGGACGCGAGGACTGAGCCCACCTTGCTCTTGTCGAAACCTGCAGCCTGTATCGCTCCCGACCAAATGTCCGCCTGCACGAACGCCGCAAGGCTCGTCGAGTCCCGGCTTTCCATGTAAACGCCTTCGAGGCGTACGCAGTAGAGGATTAAATATGTAAGGAGTGCCACTCCCAGGCTCTGTTGTAGCGGGTCGGCGAACACCTCAAAGCCACGTCGTTTGTCGGACGACCGCAGATCGGGAACCAGATAAAGCGCGCTGTTCCTGGCGCCTCCCGGCAAGACGCGACCCAGGTCGAGAAGCAGGAGAAAATAGGCAAAACACGAAGCGATCAGGAGCCCCTCCGTCAGGAATGCGATCAGGTCAAATGCTGCGTTCCCAAGACGATAGAGAAGCGACCACTGCGGCTCGCCCGCCGCGTGCATGACACCGGCAAGCCCCCAGTCGTAATCTTTCCACGCCGCACGGGGGCCGCTATGCAGCAGACGGAGCAGGTTGTTTGGCAACCATTCGGCAACAGCATAGATTCCCGGAATCAAGGCGGCGAAAACGAACAGCAGGAGCCGCCGCGCCGGCGCTCCCCGTATCCACGCCTCCGTAATCGTGTTCTCACGCACGATCTCCATCGCGCGGTCTCGCACCATGCCCCGCATGTGCAGTTGATCGAGAGCATCTGCAATCCCCTGCAGAGACTCAGTCATCAGGTACAGTGCGCCCGGAAAGAACACCGCATACGCCAGCGACCAATTTAGCGCTGCCAGATACCCAACCTCCCGGTCCACCGGCGCGAATTCTGGCGCGTGCGCCGTAAGAAAACCAATGCCGGGAATACTGGCAAAAACCAACAGAAACCCTGGCAGTAATCCCAGAAGGAATACGTAATGCGGCTCCGCCGCCAAAATTCGCTCCAACAACGTGGCCCGCTTCATCTGCGCTTGACCCAAGGGTGGTTGCATATTTCTCATCTCCCACAAACGCCATTTTTCCTCAATCCGGCGAATTTTGAGCACCCAGTAAAGCGGTGCTGAGAAGAATAGCGTCGAAATTCGCTGCAAACGGACGCTAGTCAATGGATCGTCGCCACCGCGCGAATGGCCGACGCGAAGCGCGAACTCGGCAGCATGAAGCCCGATGGTCCCGCCGTCTGGGCTCTCGATCCATCGGGCCTCGCGTTTCCAAATCTGCCGTTGCCTGCCACCAGGCGGGCGCGAAGATCATCACAAACACACGTCAGCCTACCCGACAATCGGCACCGCAGGTGGGACAATTGAAGTTCGTGCAGGCCTGACCGCAGGGAGCAGTGTCGATGGGATTGTTGTGGCCGTTGGGGCAACGGACTGTCACCTGGCTTCCCCGGAATGCCTGAAGCCCGCATTCCTCGCATTTGTGCTGGCACGTACCGTCGTCGACCAGATCGGCGTGATTGTTCGGGCAAACAACCCACCATTTTCCGTACAAACACGCGCGGGCCGGGCGGGAAGTGCCAATAATAAGACCAAGCACTCCGCTGGCTGCTGCCATCTTCTCGATGAATTGCCTTCTCGTCCTGTTCATATCCTTTCTCCTTGTTCGATCAACGAGGCTGCCGACACGTAGCGGACAAGCTTGGCCGGCCGCACTCATTTTCGCTTTCAATTGCCTATGCGAAAATCGGCAAGGATTTGGGCCAAACCAACCTCCGGGAGAAAAAGGGGCCCGAGTCGAAGTCAGGAGGAGCAGGCCTGAATGGTAGCGGTGACTTCTCGCGGAGGTGCGGCCAATTTGGGTGATTAATGGCGGAAAAGGCTCGACGCTTGACCCGCAACGTTTGACGTTCCAACGCCGTGGCACACGGTTGATGGACCAAAGAGGTCCAAATTTAACCTGTTGACTCTAAAGCTGTCGCAGGCGTAGTATACTGATTACGGACCTGAACGGTCCTTGTTCCGTGCTCAAGCTGACCAAAAAAGCGGATTACGGCCTCATCGCCCTGCGGCACCTGGCATCCATACCCGGCGCGACTGCCAGCACCAAAGACATCGCCGACACCTATCACCTGCCCGTCCCACTGCTCGCCAAGGTGTTACAGCAGTTGACCCGCGCAGGCATTCTGCGATCCGTCGCCGGCACCAACGGAGGATACAAACTGGCGCGCGATGCCCGGCGCATCAGCGCCCTTGAAGTGGTCCGCGCCATCGACGGTCCGGTTATCCTGACGCACTGCTTCACGGAGCACGGTACCTGCGATCAATCGGAGAACTGCACCGTGCGCGAACCGCTGCGCCGCGTCCATGAAGCCATTCTGGAACTGCTGAACAAATTCACGATCACCGATTTGGCGGAATCTCCGGCGGCGCAATTGACGCCGCTGCCTGCTCCGCTGAATCCTGTACCCGCGGGGCGACATCCCGCACTATAGGTTTCGAAGGAAATGAAGACACCCATTTATCTCGACAATCACGCGACAACGCAGATGGACCCGCGAGTTCTCGATGCGATGTTGCCCTATTTCACGCAGTATTTCGGCAACGCGGCCAGCCGCAACCACGAATTCGGATGGGTTGCCGAGCAGGCCGTGGATAAAGCTCGCAAACAGATCGCGGATCTTGTCGGCGCGTCGGCGCGCGAAATCATTTTCACCAGCGGCGCCACCGAATCGGACAACCTCGCCATCAAGGGCGTGGCCGAGATGTATGCGGAAAAAGGCAACCACATCATTACCGCGGCGACCGAACACAAGGCTGTACTCGACACCTGCAAGAAGCTCGAGAAGAACGGCTACCGCGTGACCTACCTTCCGGTCAAAGGCGACGGTCTGATCGATCTCGACATGTTGCGCGAGGCGATCACCGATAAAACCATTCTCGTGACCATCATGTACGCCAACAACGAGATTGGCGTAATCCAGCCGGTCGCTGAGATTGGCAAAATCTGCCGCGAAAAAGGCGTGCTCTTTCATACCGACGGCGTGCAGGCGATCGGCAAGGTTCCCGTCGATGTGAATAAGGACAATATCGACCTGATGTCGATCACGGCGCACAAGCTTTACGGACCCAAAGGCGTTGGCGCGTTGTATGTGCGGCGCAAGAGCCCGCGCGTGCAGATCACGGCACAGATGGATGGCGGCGGCCACGAACGCGGCATGCGTTCGGGCACGTTGAACGTCCCCGGAATCGTCGGTCTCGGCGAAGCCTGCGCCATCTGCCAGCGCGAAATGCCCGAGGAGACAAAGCGGCTGCGCTATTTGCGGGACAAGCTGCGGAGCAAGCTGGAAGCGGGTCTCGATGAGATCTATCTCAACGGGTCCTGGGAGCATCGCCTGCC
This sequence comes from Terriglobia bacterium, assembly GCA_963788485.1. Lineage (GTDB taxonomy): Bacteria > Acidobacteriota > Terriglobia > Bryobacterales > Bryobacteraceae > BOG-234. The sequence continues at coordinate 3,605 of CAWBIS010000312.1, read as the reverse complement.
CCACAGCCTGAACCTGAGCTTCGCCTATGTGGAAGGCGAATCGCTGCTGATGGGAATCAACGATGTCGCGGTGTCGAGCGGGTCCGCATGCACGTCGGCGACCCTCGAACCCAGCTACGTGCTGAAAGCCCTGGGCCTGGGCGACGATATCGCGCACTCCTCCATCCGCTTCGGCATCGGCAGGTTCAACACGGAAGAGGAAATCGATTACGTGGCGGACAAACTGATCGATGTGGTGCGGAAACTGCGCGAGCTTTCGCCGCTCTATGAGATGGCGAAAGAAGGCATCGATCTGAGCAAGGTCGCCTGGGTGCGGGACTGAGGGAAAACGATATTTTCAGGAGAGATCATGGCATATTCCGATAAAGTTCTCGATCATTACAATAATCCGCGCAACGTCGGGTCGCTCGACCGCAACGCGGAAAACGTGGGTACCGGTATGGTAGGCGCGCCGGAGTGCGGCGACGTGATGAAGTTGCAGATCAAGGTCGACGACGCCAGCGGCATCATCGAAGACGCGAAGTTCAAGACCTTCGGCTGCGGCAGTGCGATCGCCAGTTCTTCACTCGCCACCGAGTGGCTGAAGGGTAAGACGGTCGACGAGGCCCTCGCCATCAAGAATACGGATATCGTGAACGAACTCAGCCTGCCGCCGGTGAAGATTCACTGCTCGGTGCTGGCGGAAGACGCGATCAAAGCCGCGATCGGCGATTACCGGGCCAAACAGGCGAAGAAGGTTTCGACCGAACAAACGGTGGCGTAACGAAAATGGCTGTGGAGACTGCTGCGGATATCAGCGTAACGCCGAAAGCGGTGCTCAAGATCCGGCAGGCCTTCGAAAAGATGGGCGTGTCGGATCTGAAGAACGCAGGACTGCGCCTCGGTGTGCTCGGCGGTGGATGTTCGGGTTTGAGCTATCAGTTCAAGTTCGATACGAAGCCGCGACCCAACGACAAGATCTTCAATTTTGACGGCGTGCAGATCTTCGTCGATCCGAAAAGCATTCTCTATCTGCGAGGAATGACACTCGATTACAAGGAAACGCTGATGCAATCGGGCTTTGAGTTCGAGAACCCGAACGCAAAAAAGAGCTGCGGCTGCGGCACGTCGTTCTCGGCATGAAGCGCTCGGCATGACCCGGGATTATTTCGAATTCTTCGAATTACCCAGAAATCTTGCCATTGACCTGAAGGATCTGGAAAAACGCTTTTACACCTTCAGCCGAAAGTACCATCCCGATGTTCATGCGCGCAAGAGCCCGGAAGAACGGGAGCGCGCGGAGGCATCGGCCGCAATCCTGAACGACGCTTATCGCACCTTGCGCGACCCGATCAGGCGAGCTCAGTATCTGCTCAAAATCGAGGGCTTCGAGATCGGTGAGCAGGGGTCGAAGGATGTTCCTCCCGAATTGCTCGAAGAGGTCTTTGAACTGAACATGGCCATCGAGGAAGCGGAGGCTTTGGAACCATTCCGGCTGAAGTTCGAAGGCATGCGAGGTGAGCTCGACGCCGAGTTGCAGCGGAAGTTCGAAGCCTGGGACAGCGGCCGCAGTCGCGAAACACTAGCTGCCGTCCGCGGCCTTCTGAACCGCCGGAAATACATAACGAATCTGATAGCGCAAACGAATGTTCCAGATTGAATTCGAAAGCAATACGGTAGTCGGCATCGATCTTGGCACCACCAACAGCCTCGTCGCGTATATGAACCTGGCGAAGCCGGACGTGATTGTGGGAGCCGACGGCGACAAGCTTGTCCCCAGCGTCGTTTCGCTTACGCCTGCGGGCGAGATCCTCGTGGGCAACCAGGCCCGGCGCGAGTTGATCGATCACCCCGATCGCACCATTTATTCGGTCAAACGGCTGATGGGCCGCGGGGCAGCCGACGTTCAGCAGGAACTGAAGCTGTTCCCGTTCCGCATCGCGGAAGACAGCGAGTCGGTGATCCGTGTGCGTCTGGGTGAGAAGACCTTCACGCCCCCGGAGATTTCCGCCTTCATCCTCAGGCAACTGAAGAAGAACGCGGAGGCCGCGCTGGGCGAGCCTGTCACGAAAGCCGTGATCACCGTGCCCGCGTACTTCAACGACGCGCAACGCCAGGCCACGCGCGATGCCGGCCGCCTCGCCGGCCTGGACGTGCTGCGCCTGGTCAACGAACCCACCGCGGCCGCGCTGGCTTACGGGCTCGACAAGCGCAAGGAAGGCATAATCGCCGTTTACGACCTCGGTGGCGGCACGTTCGATATCTCGATCCTCAAGCTGCAGGAAGGTATCTTCGAGGTCCTCGCGACCAATGGAGACACGCACCTGGGCGGTGACGATATCGATAACCGCCTTCTGCACATCGCGCTGGAAGATCTGCAATCGGAATGGGGAGAGGATTTATCGCACAGCGGAGAGGCCGTGCAAACGCTGCGGCAGGAGGTGATCAGGGCCAAGGAAGCGCTCTCCTTCCAGCCTGCCGTTCAGATCGACTTCGAATGGCGCGGCAAACGTTACCATCGCGAAATCACGCGTGAGCTTTTCGAAAATCTGATCCGGGATATTGTCGATCGCACGCTCACTCCCTGCAGGAACTGCATGAAGGATGCCGGAGTGATGCCGGAGCAGATCGATGAGGTCGTGATGGTCGGCGGATCCACGCGCATTCCCATGGTGCGCAGCGCGGTTGAGGTTCTGTTCCGCACCCGGCCACATACGGAGTTGAATCCGGATGAGGTCGTGGCGCTCGGCGCCGCCGTACAGGCGGGTATTCTCTCCGGCGCCGTCGAGAATCAACTGCTGCTCGATGTCACTCCGCTCTCGCTCGGAATCGAGACTTACGGAGGCGTCGTCGAGAAAATCATTCACCGCAACTCCACCATCCCTGCGAGCGCCAGCGAAACCTTCACCACCGGAGTCGACGGACAGGCGAACGTCCTGATTCACGTGGTGCAGGGCGAGCGCGAACTGGCGAAGGATTGCCGCAGTCTCGCCCGTTTCGATCTGAAGGACATTGCGCCCATGCCCGCAGGCATGGCGCGTATCGAAGTGCGTTTTCTGATCGACGCCAACGGGATACTGAACGTGACGGCGCGCGATGCGCGAACCGGCAAAGAACATTCCGTCGATGTCACACCCTCTCACGGGCTGACGCTGGAGGAAGTGGAGGCCATGTACCAGGCGTCCCTCGACCACGCCGAGGAAGACCTGCAGGCCGCCCAGGTGGCGCAGGCGCGCGTGGATGCGGATGCGATTCTGCTGGCGGTCGATAAAGCCCGCAGGAACTATGCCTGGTTCAATCTCGAGGACGACGAACGGCGCCGGATCGAGGACGCGATCCGGGAATTACAAAGCGTCTGGCACGGAGACGACCATCACCTGATCCGCGACAAGATCGATCTGCTGAACGACGTAACCCATCACCTCGCCGAGAACATGATGAACACCGCGGTCAGTTCCGCCCTCAAGGGAACCCGGATCTGACCTACCGGCCGCCCCACTTGAGCAGGCTGGTCACCGGGCGCGTCAACGGATCGTCGTAGTGATTCGGGCTGACGCGCACCGCATAACCCAGGCGGCCGGTCTGTGCAGGCACGATCTCTCGTTCGAATATGCCGATCTCGCCCT
>CAWBIS010000311.1:0-9767 GCA_963788485.1 Terriglobia bacterium | reverse complement strand
TCATTCGCCGCGCCGATCCGGCCCTCGAACTTGTCAGCGCCGTGCGCACCACGCAGAACAAGACCTATCAGCAGGGCGGAGCGCCGGATGAGTTGAAAGACGGCTTCCCGCCGACCGAGGAGGGCCTGTTCAAATTCGACGGCCTCATCATCGGCAGCGTCGAAGCCAGCTACTTCACGACTGAACAGCAGACATGGATTCGCGATTTTGCCGATCGACGGGGAGGCGGCGTACTCTTCCTCGCCGGCCGTTTCGCCCTGGCTGATGGCGGCTACGCCAAGTCGCCGCTGGCTGAAATGATGCCGTTGCATATCCCCACCGAAAAAACATGGAGCCGCGATTTCGCCACCGCGACGCTCACCGATGCCGGCCGCGAAAGCGTAATCACGCGGATCGAAGACGACCGCGACCAGAATGCCGCGCGCTGGCTCAAGATGCCGCAGGTGGCCAACTACGCGGTGATGGGAACTCCCAAGCCCGGCGCCGAAGTTCTGATGGACGTCGCCGAAAACGGCCATCGCCCGACCCCTCTGCTGGCGATCCAGAACTACGGCCGCGGCCGCGTGGGTATCTTCGCCACTGCCGGCAGCTGGCGCTGGAAGATGCTGCAGGACCACACGGACCGGACGCACGCCATGTTCTGGCAGCAATTAATGCGCTGGATGGTCAACGAGACGCCGGGCCAGGTGCTCACATCCACGCCGCATCAGGTTCTCGCCGACGATACCCACCTGCCACTGCGCGTAAGTGTTCGCGACAAGTCGTACCAGCCGGTATCGGGAGCCACGGTCGAAACCACGATCGTGCGGCCGGACGGCGGTTCAGACGTGATCGAACTGAAGCCCGACCCGCTGGAACCAGGCACCTATACGGGCGACTACACGGCGGAGAAACCGGGTACTTATGTGGCTGAGACGGCCGCCCGTCAGGACAAGACGGACCTTGGCCGCGACGCTCTCACCTTCCGCCGCGAGGATGGCGTCGCGGAGAATTTCGGCGCTGCCCAGAATCGCGATCTACTGGAGAAACTGGCGAGCGATACGGGCGGCAACTACTACACCCCGGCCAACGCGAAGAAACTGACGGATGAAGTCGCCGTATCGGAGGCGGGCATCACCGCGCACGACAACCTCGATCTCTGGGACATGCCGATCCTGTTTCTGCTGGTAATTCTGATTCGTGGCGGAGAATGGCTGCTCCGGCGCAAATGGGGTGTTGTTTGAGAGTTCTCCCGGTTTTGTTGCTTCTGGCGTCGGCGCCGGCTTTTGCATCAACTTACATCGTGACGGTCGCCGGCCTCGGTGGAGAGCCCGATTACGAGCAGCGCTTCACCATGCTGGCCAACGACGTCGACAAGATCCTGCGCGGCGGCGGCCAGACCGACCGGGTCGTCGAAACGCTCAAAGGCGCCGACGCTACGCGCGCAAAACTCGAAGCGACGCTGAACAAGATAGCCGGAGAAGCCAGGCCGCAGGACGCTTTCGTCCTCATGATGATCGGTCACGGAACTTTCGATGGTGCGGAGTACAAGTTCAATCTGCCGGGGCCCGACATCTCCGCTCCGGAGCTCGCCGCGCTGTTGAACCGAATTCCCGCAGGTCGGCAACTGGTGGTCGACATGACCAGCGCCAGTGGTGGCGCCGTGGCTGCTCTGAAACGCGACAATCGTACGATCATTACCGCGACCAAATCGGGTATGGAAAAGAACGCCACGGTCTTCGCGCGGTTCTGGGTCGAAGCCTTGCGCGATCCCGCGGCCGACGTCGACAAGAACGAAGTGATTTCGGCGCTGGAAGCTTTCCAATACGCGGAGAAAAAGACGTCGCAGTTCTATTCCGAGCAGAAGCGCCTGGCCACGGAGCATCCTCAGGTGGACGATCCGACGCACGCTCAGGCTTTTCCGCTGCTCAAGTTCGGCTCCGCGTCGGCGGAGGTCACGGATCCCGCCAAACGCGAACTGATCGCCAAAAAAGACGACATCGAGAGCCGGATCGATGCCCTGAAATACCAGAAATCGCTGATGGCGCCCGACGACTATAAACGCCAGTTGACGTCTTTGCTGATCGAACTGGCGAAGGCGCAGGAGGCTATCGACAAATGACCTGGCGAACCTGTACGGTTCTGTTGTTGCTCGGCGCGTCCTCGGCATTTGCTCAATCGCTCCAGCAGGCCGAAACCCTCTGGCGCGAGCACGATTATGTAAACGCCGGGCACGTTTTTGAAGCTCTCCTGAAAGCGGCTCCCACCAACGCCACATATCGGGTCCGCTACGCCCAGCTCCTTTATGAGCGGTTCAATCCCGGTGACGCCGGCACTCTGTTCGAAGAGGCCCTGAAGCTCGACCCTAAGAATGCAACAGCACTTCTTGGCGAAGCGCAGATCTTAGCCGACAACTACGACCCGAAATCGAACGACCTCGCCACCAAAGCGCTCGAGTCCGATCCAAAGCTTTATCAGGCGCACGAACTGATGGCGAAGACCGCGCTCGAAGACGATAATCCGAAGAAGGCCGAGAGCGAAGCCGACGCCGCACTGGCGATCCAGCCCGACGCGCTCGACGCCATCGCTGTTAAAGCCTCAATCGATTTGCTGGCCGATAAGCCGTCTCCCTGGGTGGCGAAGATTGGAAATCGCGGCAAGGGCTACCAGACCATTGCGCATTTCTACATGATCAATCGCCGCTACGAGGAGTGCATCGACTACCTGCGCAAAGCGATCGCCGCCACTCCGGACCTCTGGAGCGCGCACTCGGAACTCGGTATCAACCTCATGCGCCTCGCGCGCGAAGGCGAAGCCCGCAAGGAATTGCAACTGGCCTACGATAACCAGTTCCGCGACGCCGCGACCGCCAACACGATGACGCTGATGGATAGCTACAGCCGCTTCGTGACCTTCGAAACGCCTAAAACCGTCCTCAAGCTCAATAAGAAGGAAGCCGATGTGTTGCGCCCGTATTTCCAGGAGGAAATGCAACGCGCCATGGCGACGTACGAAAAAAAATACAAGTACGTCGTGAAGGGTCCGGTGCAGGTGGAGGTTTATCCGGATCACGAGGATTTCGCGGTCCGCACCATGGGCCTGCCTGGCCTTGGCGCGCTGGGCGTCACGTTCAACAACGTGATTGCGATGGACAGCCCGTCCGGCCGCACTCCCGGCGAGTTCCACTGGGCCAGCACCCTCTGGCATGAAATGAGTCACGTCTACGTGCTCAACATGACCAACGACCGCGTTCCGCGCTGGTTCACCGAAGGGCTCTCAGTTCACGAAGAAACCGCCGCTTCGCCCGATTGGGGCGATCGCCTGAGCCCGGAAATCATTGCCGCCATTCGCGACAAAAAACTGCTTCCCATCGCGGAAATCGATCGCGGCTTCGTGCATCCTTCGTATCCGTCGCAGGTCATCGTCTCTTACTATCAGGCGGGCAAAATCCTCGATTACATCTCGCAGCGCTGGGGCGATCAGAAGATCCTCGACATGATTCACGCTTTTGCCAATAACGTTCCCACGGTCGACGTCATCAAGCAGCAACTCGGGATGGAGCCGGAGGCGTTCGACAAGGATTTCATGGCGATGATCGACAAGGAAACCGGCAAGACAGTAGCCGGGTTCGCCGACTGGACCAAACAGGTGCGCGAGATCAGCCAGCTGGCCAAGGATGGCAAAAATGACGAGGTGATCGCCAAAGGCAGAGCCATCGAAGGCATTTATCCCGATTATGTCGAGGCGGGGAATGTTTATACCTTCATCGCGGAAGCCTGCCTGAAAAAAGGCGATAAAGCCTGCGCCATGGACGAATGGGGCAGGTACTCCAAAATCGGCGGACGCAATCCGGACACGATGAAGAAGTATGCAAAACTTCTTCAGGATGCCGGGAAACTCAAGGAAGCCGAGGCGGCGCTGGAGCGGATGAACTTCATTTATCCGGTTGACGCGGAACTGCACCAGCAGCTGGGCGACCTCTATATGAAAACCGGCGATCCCGGCCGGGCCGTGCGCGAATATCAGGCATTTGTCGCAATGCATCCCATCGATGTCGCAGGCAGCCATTACAATCTTGCAAGGGCCTTCCAGGCCGCCGGCCGGAAAGACCAGGCCAGAGAGGAAGCCGTTTCAGCTTTGGAAGCCGCGCCCAATTACAAGCCGGCCCAGAAGCTGCTGCTCGAAGTCAGTGGCGACGGCAAAGAATAGAAAGAGATAATGTCCACTACCGTGACCCCTCAACTCGAACCGGATGTCTTGAAATCGCGAATTTCACGTTTTCGGGAAGTCGACGCCGAAATCGTCCGCCAGGTGAAGCGCGTCATCGTCGGCCAGGATGAAGTGGTGGAACAGGTCCGTATCGGCCTGTTTGTCGGAGGCCACTGTCTGATCACCGGTCTGCCCGGTACGGCGAAGACACTGCTGGTGCGAACCATGGCCACCATCCTGGGCCTGTTGTTCAAGCGCATTCAGTTCACGCCCGACCTGATGCCGACCGATATCACCGGCACCGACATCATCGAGGAGGATCCGGTTTCCGGTCACCGCACCTGGACCTTCGTGCAGGGGCCGATCTTCGCCAATGTGCTGCTGGCGGACGAGATCAACCGCACGCCCCCGAAGACCCAATCGGCGCTGCTTGAAGCCATGCAGGAGCACTCCTGCACCGTGCGCGGGCACCATTACAAGCTGCCCGAGCCGTTCTTCGTTCTGGCCACTCAGAACCCGATCGAACTGGAAGGCACCTACCCGCTGCCCGAAGCCCAGCTCGATCGCTTTCTGTTCAACATCCTGCTCGACTACCTGACGGCCGAACAGGAACTGCAGGTCATCGATCTCACCACGACTACACACGTGGCGCAGGCCGAGCCGATCACCAATGCCCAGGAGATTCTGGATTTCCAGCAGTTGGTGCGCATGACGCCCATTGCCGAAACGGTTTCGAAGTATGCCATCGAACTGGTGCGCGCGACTCGCACGCAAGGATCCCAACGCGCCGGATGTGGTGAAGAAATACGTCAACTACGGGGGCAGCGTCCGCGCCGCGCAGTTCCTTGTGCTGGCCGCGAAGGCCAGGGCCCTGATGAAAGGCCGCTATCACGTCAGCTTCGACGACATCCGCGAGCTTTATATCCCGATTCTGCGCCACCGCATTCTGCTGAACTTCCACGCTGAATCCGACCGGCTCACGCAGGACGATGTTTTGACCCAGGTGCTGCAGTTGAAACCCGCGCCGAGAGAATAAGAAGCAAAAAGACTGGCCACGGGCGATGCTGCAACAATTCCTCGATCCCGCCGTTCTCGCATCCATCTCGTCTCTCGATCTGATCGCGAAGACGGTGGTGGACGGCTTCGTCGCGGGGCTGCACCGCTCGCCCAAATTCGGCTTCAGCCAGGAGTTCGCCGAATACCAGATGTACAATCCCGGCGACGATCTTCGCCACATCGACTGGAACGTCTTCGCCCGCAACGAGCGTCTGTATCTGAAGAGATTCAAGGGCGAGACCAACATGCAGCTGCTGATCCTGCTCGATGCCAGTGCGTCGATGACTTACGGATCGGGCAAGGTGCGCAAGCTGGATTACGCGCGCTACGTGGCGGCATCGCTCGCCTACCTCTCGTCCCAGCAGCGCGACGCGACGGGTCTGATCATCTTCGATCAGGACATATCGAACTACATCGCGCCTTCCACCCGCCAGGGTCAGCTCATGCGCATCCTGCACGCGATCGAGCAGGCCGAAGGCGGTTCGCGCACGGATTTCTCCAAGCCCTTTTTTCATTTCCAGCAATTTCTCAAGCGACGCGGCATCGTCGTGGTGCTTTCCGATTTCTACGAGCAACCGGAACAGATCGTGAAGGTGGTCGAGCCGCTGCGCTACCGCGGCAATGAAGTGGTTCTGTTTCACGTGCTCGACCCGAACGAACTGGCGCCGAAGTTTCGCGACCCCGTGCTGCTGCAGGATGTCGAGGACGAGACCGCGCTGGAGGTTTCTCCCGACTACGCGCGCAATGAATACCGCGCGAAGATCGACGAGCACCTGCGCGCCCTGGCCGACAAGTCGCGCGCCGCGGGCATCGATTATTTTTTCATGAATACCGGCAAGCCTCTCGATGAAGGCTTGCGCAATTTTCTGGCGCTGCGCCAGAGGAGGATGTAGTTGGGTTTCCTCGCTCCATGGTTCTTTGCCGGACTCGCCGTGCTCGGCCTGCCGGTTTACGTTCACCTGCTTCGACAATACAAGCAGAAGCCCGTGCCCTTCAGTTCGCTGATGTTCTTCGAGCGGCGCACACAGAGTTCGATCAAGCACCGCCGCCTGAAGTATCTGCTGCTCTTCGCGCTGCGCTGCCTGTTCGTGGCACTGCTCGTGCTGGCATTTGCCAGGCCCTACATGCATTCGACCACGATTGCCCAGGCGAGCACCGGCCGCACCATGGTCTTCGCGGTCGATAATTCCTTCAGCATGCGCGAGGGCAACCGTTTCGCCGACGCCAAAAAAGCTGCACTGGATCAGATCGGCGCCATGCACGCGGACGATCGCGGCCAGGTGATCACGTTCGGCGGTCCGGCGAGGCTCCTCACCGATATGACCCAGGACAAGCAGGCCCTCCGCGCGGCCGTCTCAGCGCTCGAACCGGGCGACGATACCAGTTCTTACGCCGAACTTTCCCGCGCCCTGCGTTCGACCGCCGAGAGCTACAAAGCCAACGTCGTCGCGGAGGTCTTCACCGATCTCCAGAAATCTTCCTGGCCGGCCAGCTTTTCCGACGCGAAACTTGCCGACGGGACGAAGCTTGAAATCCATCCGGTCGCCTCCGCCCCCCTGCCCAACTGGACCGTCGAAAACGTCGAAGCGCCCAGCCGCGTATTCGACACTAAAAAAGTGCGGACCGTCGTCACCGTCGCCGGTTTCGATACCCCCGAAGCAACTCGCAAAGTCACTCTGCTCGTCAACGGGAAACCGCTCGAAACCAAACCGGTCAAGGTTCCCGCGAACGGCCGCGCAACCGTGGAATTTCTCACCCTGGATGCGCCTTACGGCTTGACGCGATGCGAGGTACAGATCGACGGCGCCGATTCGTTCCCCGAAGACGATCACTGGCTCTTCTCCGTCGAGCGCGCCGATCCAAAACCGGCCCTGCTGGTTCATGCCGACGGTGATACCCTGAGTCCGCTTTATGTCAGGACGGCGCTTGAATCGTCGTCCGAGCCTGCGTTCACGCTCGACTCCGTGGTGGCGAACCAGACCGCTAATCTGAACGTTCCGAAATACGCATTCGTGATTCTCTCCGATCCCGGCCCGATGTCGGAGCGATTCGAAGACGCGCTGGGCAAGTACGTCCAGGCGGGCGGTTCGGTGCTCATGATGCTGGGCAAGAACGCCACGCCCGGCCGCCATCTGCCAATTGCCGACCTGCAGGTCATGGGGATGCGCAGCATTGTGCCCGGCCAGGACGCGCTTCTGACCGTTGCGAACGTCGATACCTCCTATCCGTCCTTCGCGCGCGCACAGAACTGGGGCGGCGTGGAGTTCTATCAGGTGGTGAAGTTGCAGTTACCGCAGACCGCGCCGGATCTACGCGTGGCCGCGAAGCTGTCGGACGGCTCGCCGCTTTTGCTGGATCGCCGGATCGGAGAAGGACACGCGCTCGTATTCACTTCAGCGCTCGATAACATTGCGAACAACCTTCCGCTCGCGCCGGTCTGGCTCCCGTTCATCGATGAGACCGCGGCCGAGATGGGCGGTATCGGAACCGCTCCCGGCAATTATAAGGTTGGCTCGTTCGTCGAACTGCGCACGGCGAAAGAGAAGGGGATACCCGTCGAAATTGTGGGTCCAAACGACAAACGGCTGCTGACGCTCTCCGAATCGACCAAAGCCCGTACCTTCCAGTTCCCGTCGCAGGGCTTCTTCGACATTCGCCGCGCCAACGGCCGCGAGGAACTCGCCTCGGTCAACGCCGACCGGCGGGAGTCCGATTTTGCGATTCTTGCCCCGGAGACCCTTGAATTATGGAAAAATACGGGGATAGCCCCGAGGCAGGGGCCGTCGACCACTTCGTCCGTGAATCAGCGTGACGATCGCGCCGAACTCTGGTTTTACGTATTGGCGATGTTAGCCATTCTGGCTGTTGCGGAATCGGTTTTGGGAAATCGGCATATGACCGCCGCTCATTCTACGGTCGATAAGGAAATGGCATGAATCCACTGGAAAGCCTTGCTCAATATCTGGACCGGCTGGAGCATCGGCTCCGTCTTTTTGCGTGGACCCGCGGCGCCGCCGCTGTTGCCGGCGCGGCTCTCATCCTGACCATCGTCATCGTGTCGGTGCTCATGGAAATTGCCTTTTCCCCCACCAACCTGATCCTCGGCCGATTCGTGCTGTTTCTTGGCATCGGCGCGGCCGCGGCTGCCATGCTCGTGATTCCGCTCCTGCGCATGAACCGCCGTGGCGCAGCGCGCGAAGTGGAACAGAGGCACCCCGGTTTCGATCAGCGCCTTTTGACGTTCACCGAACGTTCCCGCGACAACGCCTCCGATCCGTTTCTGCCGCTGCTCGCCGAAGACGCGCTCGTTATCGCGCGCGAGGCCGAGCCGGAAAAACTCATCGACAAAAAGCTCTTTATCCGGTTCGCGTCTCTGGGCGCCGCGGCCGCCAGCGTGCTTGTATACCTGATGTTCTGGGGTCCGGGCGTTTTTGGCTACGGCACCTCGCTGCTCTGGGGCAGCTATTCGAAGGATCAGGCCATCACGCCTTTCTATAGCATTGCGGTCCAGCCCGGATCGAAGAGCATCCGCCGCAAATCCGATCAACAGATCACGGCGAGCCTGAGCGGATTCACTTCCGCTCACGCCAGCGTTTACGTACAGTACGCCAGCGCCACCAAATGGGAACAGGCGCCGATGGAACCCGTCAGCGGCAGTTCCGGTTTCAGCTTTCTGCTGGTGCAGGTGCCGGAGGACGTGCAGTATTACGTGGAATCGGGCGGGATCAAATCCCAGGTCTACAAACTGCACACAGTGGATCTTCCCGCGGTCAAGAACATCCGTGTCAGTTACAACTACCCCACCTGGACGGGCCTCGCCCCGGTGACCGAAGATCCCGGCGGCGATTTGCGCGCGGTCGAGGGTACCGTCGCCAAACTGGAGATCCAGACCGACAAGCCGTTGAGCAACGCGCAGATCGTCTTCGAACAGGGCAAGCCGGTTGACCTTAACGCGACGCAGAACAATCGCACCACTGCGAACGTTCCGATCGATAAGGACGGCACGTACCACATCGCCGTAATGGATCATGGCGAACTCGTGCGTCTCACCGACGACTATTTCATCGAAGCGCGCAAAACGACCGCGCCTACGGTCCGCATCACCAAACCTGGCAAAGACGCCAAGGTGAGCCCGATTGAAGAAGTCACCATTGCGGTAAACGCGGAAGACGAGTTCCCTCTGCAGGAACTCGATCTGCACTACTCGGTCAATGGCGCTCCGGAGAAAGTGACCTCGCTGCTCAAGCAAAAAGGCCTGAAGCAGGCCGACGGCACGACGATGCTTTCGCTGGAAGATTTCAAACTGGTTCCGGGCGATATCGTAAGCCTCTACGCTACTGCGAAGGACGGCAAGAACTCGGCGAAGACGGACATGTACTTCGTACAGGCCGTGCCGTTCGAGTTCGAATATACGCAGTCGCAGGCCGGCGGCGGAGGCGGGGGTGGCGGCGGCGACCAGGATCAGCAGATCTCGGAGCGCGAAAAGGAAAAGCAATACGTAATCGGTCGCTACATAACAAAAA
>CAWBIS010000310.1:0-15563 GCA_963788485.1 Terriglobia bacterium | reverse complement strand
CTATCACTCGGCTACCCAAGTGTCAATGGGGCGTCCGCCAGGTGTCCGTGAGATGAAAGGCCTCGCAATCCGCGCTCGGGAATGGGTCGGGCGGGAGTCGGACTACGATAAGATGTGCTTCGGCCATCCAGCTGAAGCGATCCCATGGCACTATGCGATACGCGTGTCTGATGATTCTGGCAATGACCCCGCTCCTCGAAGCGCAGGACGGAGCAGCCCTGTACAAGGAGCGCTGCGCGTCTTGTCACGATTCGCCCCAGGGCCGCATCCCATCCATTGGCGCTATCAAACAGATGACGGCCGAAGCGGTCTACGCGTCTCTGTCGAACGGGGCGATGAAATCGCAGACCAGCGGTTTATCCACACAGGACTTGATCGCCCTTCTCGTCTACATCGCACCTGCCGGCGACGCGATCGCCAGGCCGGCTTTTGAAAAGAGCTGCCCGGGGAACACCCCCCTGAACCCCGGCGCGAGCGCGTGGGCCGGATGGAGCCCGAGCGTCACCAATTCCCGATATCAGGACGCGAGTGAAGCCGGGCTGGCCGCAGCCGACGTGCCAAAGCTCAAGCTCAAATGGGCGTTCAATCTGGGTGCCGTGACGATGGCGCGCGGCCAGCCCGCGGTATTCGGCGGCCGGGTATTCACCGGCACGCTCGCAGGCGATGTGTACGCCATCGACGTGACCAGCGGGTGCGTCTACTGGGCCTTTAAAACTGCGGCGGGCATGCGGTCGGGCGTTGCCGTCGGGGAGGCCGGCGGTGTTCCCGCGGTCTTTTTCGGAGACCGCAGCGCCAACATGTATGCCGTGAATGCCGCCTCGGGCGAGTTGTTGTGGAGAACGCGGCCCGTCGAACATCAGCTCGCGACTGCGACGGCTACGCCGCAGTTCTACAAAGGCGTGGTCTACCAGGGTTTCGCCTCCATCGAGGAGGCGCTTGCGGCGGACCCGAACGCGGCATGTTGTTCCTTCCGGGGCAGCGTTGTCGCGCTCGACGCCGCCACTGGCCGCTCCATCTGGCAAAGCTTTACTATTTCAGAACCAGCCAGGCCGACGGGAACGGGGAAGCAGCAGGGCCCGTCGGGCGCCGCGATCTGGTCCACACCCACCATCGATGAACAGAGAGGCGCGCTCTATGTCGGCACGGGGGACAATTATTCGGATCCGGTCACCGCCACCAGCGACGCCGTGCTCGCCTTCGATCTGAAGACGGGGAAGTTGCTCTGGTCGCGGCAACTCACGCGCGGTGACGCCTATAACAGCGCCTGCTCCAGCCGGGCCCGCAACAACTGTCCTGGGGAGGACGGTCCCGACTTCGATTTCGGGCAGCCTCCCATTCTGGCGCAGATTGGCGGCGGCAAGCGCGCGCTGGTGATCGCGCAGAAGTCCGGCATGGTGCATGCCCTCGATCCCGACGCCGAAGGCCGGATTCTGTGGCAGACGCGCGCTGGGGCGGGCGGCCTGCTGGGCGGCAGCCAATGGGGTTCGGCGGCGGACAACCAGTACATTTACGTCGCGATATCGGATGTGGTGCTGCACAGCGTTGCCGACGCCGCGGCGCCGGACGGACGCCGCATCGCGCTCGATCCGAAGAAGGGCGGCGGCCTTCATGCGATCGACCTGCGGTCCGGCACAATCGTCTGGAGCGCAAAGCAGGGCGCGTGCCCGCCCGCTCAGGCCATCTGTTCGCCCGCGCAATCCGCGGCCGTTAGCGCCATCCCGGCAGTGGTCTTTTCCGCAGCCCTCGACGGTCACATGCGCGCGTATTCCAGCAAAAACGGCAGCCTGATCTGGGACTTCGATACGGGCCGCGAGTTTCCCACCGTTAACGGAAAACCGGCGCGCGGCGGATCCATCGATGCCACTGGAGCAGCCGTGGCAGGCGGCTTGGTTTTCGTCGACTCAGGCTACAATCAGTTCGGCGGAATGCCTGGTAACGTACTCCTCGCATTCTCGGTGGATGGGAAATAAGATGCGCAGGTTCGAAAGCTGCGGCGAAACAAGCGCTTCCGCAGTTGATAAGATAGACCGGCGGAGCGAGTCCACCTCGTGAGAAAGACGTCAAGGTTTTTGGGTAGATAAGGGGAATTACAGATTGCGCAATCGATTCATCTGCACGATCGTTACGGCGGTAACGATATCGTTCGCGGGCGCCGCCCGGGCGCAACAGCTGGAGCGTCCGACAACTATTTCGGGGCATCCGAACTTCAACGGAATCTGGCAGGCGCTGAACGACGCCTATTGGAATCTGGAAGCCCACTCGGTCGAAGGATACGGCAAGGACAGCAAGGAGTTCTGGCAGCTGGGCGCAATCGCCGTCATCCCGGCGGGCCCCAGCCTTCTGAAGGGGGGCGGCACGATTCCGTATCTGCCGGAGGCGCTTAAGCAGCGCGATGAAAACCGCTCCAAATGGCCCGAGGCCGACCCCGAAGCGAAGTGTTATATGCTGGGGGTCCCGCGCGTTACCTACCAGAATATGCCGTTCCAGATTTTCCAGGGCGATGGCGACCTTCTGATGGTTTACCCGTTTGCCGCCACCAACAGAATCATCCATATGAAGGATCATTCCGACTTGCCGGTCGATTCGTGGATGGGGAAGTCCAATGGAACGTGGGAAGGCAACGTTCTGGTTGTCACAACCACGTCGCAGAACGGCAAGTCGTGGCTGGATCGCGCGGGAAACTTCGCCACCAACCAGCTGAAGGTCACTGAGCGTTTCCGGCTTCTGGATGTCAACCACATCTGGTATGAGGCCACGCTGGAAGATCCAAAAACGTTTTCGCGGCCGTGGACGATCGAGATGCCGTTATATCGTTTGATCGACACCAACGCGCAACTGCTCGAGCACAAGTGCGTTCCTTACACCGACAATTTGCTTTATCATGATTTGCTTCAGCCGAAACAGTGATCGCGCTGCCAATTCCGGTGCGATAATAGTCTCTTAAGACGAAGGAGTCGGACCAATGCATAGCAGAATGCTGAAAGTGGTCGTGACCGCGGGTATGCTGATGGCGGCAGCATTGCCGATGGCGGCGCATCATTCTTTTTCCGCGGAATTCGACGCGACGAAACAGGTCACCCTCGAGGGCAAGGTCGTCGAGATGGAATGGGTTAATCCGCATTCCTGGCTGACGATCGATGTACCGAAGGCGGACGGGACGGTGGACCGCTGGCGAATCGAAGGCGGCTCGCCATCGGTGTTGCTCCGCCTCGGCTGGAACAGGAATTCGCTTCCCCCCGGAACGAAGATCAAAGTCATCGCCTTCCAGGCGAAGGACGGCTCGCTCCGCGGCAGTTCGCGGGACATCGAGTTCCCGGACGGCAGGAAAATGAATCTGGGCGGCTCGTCGAACACCGACGGGGACAAGAAGTAAACGTCTTTTTTACCCGCTGGCGAAGATTATCCATCTGCGGCTGATTGAGAATCGAATCCACGATTCCGCCCCAGAATCCGACCTGCATGCTGTCTTCGCTGGAATGAGAGCGAAGGGCATTTCCATCACCATCGAAGGCACGCGGGTTGCCAGATTGTGCCGCAACTCTCAAGCCGGATGCTCTCATCATTGCTGGAATCAATACCCATGCCTGCATAAGAATGACGGCCATTGACGCTTATCAGCGGGACTGGCCGGTTATCATAGCCCGCGACTGCGTCGGCTCTTACGACGAAGAGCACCATACCGTCACCCTGCGCTATCTCCAGCGTGAAATCGCCCGCGTGATGACCAATAAGGAAATCCAGGCCGAATTCGGCGCCCAATCGGGGCGGCAATAGAATCAGGCTACCGAGAGCGGTCCATCTGAGCGCGCCAGTTGCATCAGAATGGATTCTCTTCGCCGTTCCGCCGTGCCCGCGGCCGAATCCAGTCCAACCTTGTAAAAGATTCCGCCGATGAGCGCCGCAACCAGCATCAAAGCCACGAATATCAGCTCACTGTCGAAGACCGCCCGCGCCCAATATGCCAGCCCTATCGGCAGCAGCAGCACAGGCGCGGAGAAAATGCTCAACGCCTGCAGTTTGTTCGCCATCTGATTCATCTTGTCCGGATCCATCGCGCGCGGCATTCTTACCGAGCAGATATTTCCCATGGCAAACCAGTAAAGCGAGGCGACCAGAATGACCACCAGCGTCTCGACCACTTTCCCGGCCGACAACGGTACGTCCACGGCTCTGCTCACCAGCGTGATCAGGAGAATCTGCGGAATCAGCAGCAGCGCCACTGCCAGGTTCTTCGCCATCAACGCGTCGCGGAAGAGCACCGGCCAGCAGAAATAACCGATCACTGCCGAACGGTCGAAGCCAAATGCGTTCCAGTACGTGATCGGGCCCAGCATCAGCAGGCCGTAAAGCGCCATCAACGGCAGCGCGTTCTGGAACATGAACGAGTCGGCGGCGCGGATTCTCAACGCCGGCAGAAAAACCACGATGCCCACGATGCAGGACATCGGATAAGCCATGCGGAAGCGCGGAATGCGCGCGAACGTACGCAGTTCCTTCTCCACCAGCGCGCCGATGGGATCGGGCAGCAGTTCTGACGGCAGACGGAAGAGGAATTCGGCGATGCCCCGGGCCTGCGTCCCGGGCGCCGGTTTGCTGAGAGCGGCTCCGTCATAGCGGATGCTGCGTTCGAACTGCCAGCGGCCGAACGCATAGGCCGCAATCAGATACACGAGCGACAGTCCCCCGCTGAGAGCGGCCTGCTCGCCCAACATCAACCTCGCGGCGGCGGCCCACGGCCAGACGATCTGCGAGGGAATGAAACGAAGCAGCGCGCCCTTCCCGACCTGCAGGAAGATCAGGACCTGCGGCGCGATGCTCGCCAGAATCAGCAGAACCAGCATCGCTTCCTTCAGCCTGGTGCGCAGAAACATCCGCTCAAACAGATATCGCGTGCCGGCGGAAAACAGAATATTCGTGGCTATGAAGATGATCGCCCCCGCGCAAATAAACGGCCCCGCCTTCCACCCGTAAAGCGGATTGCGCAACAGACCGATCGCCCCGCCCGCGACGACGACCAGCATCTCCGCGCAATTGGTGACCCGCAGCAGAATCTCCACCGTAAACAGTCTGCGGTGCGGAATCGGATAGACCAGCAGTTTGCGCAGATCGAGCGACGCCCCGAAGCCGGCGGAAATCACCGGCACGAGCTGCCAGTAGAGCGAGACAAACATCAGGCCGCTCGCCAGCATGGGCAGGAATCCGGCGGCGTTGCTCGGATCCGCGAAAAACACCACTGCGCCGAACGCAAGAAACGTCCAGAGCCCGTAGAACAGCGCTCCCGTGATGACGGAAAATAGCGCCCCGGCGCGGCGCGTGCCGGTTCGCAGCCGCAGGCTGAGGAACTGCGCGCGCAGGATCGCGGCGATTATTTGGGACCGCCCGGGTTGTTTTTCGATTGCGTGACGCGTGGGCGAATAATTTCCGAAATCACATCCGGCCTGGATTTGTCGCGCACGATATGCGGATACTTCTCGCCGCCGTGATAATCGACATTCACAGTCCGGTAATATTCGCCATCCTTGATCAGCAGTGCGACCGGCGTCGTGCTTTGTGCCGAATCGCGCACCGCTTCGTGCAGCAGGCTTCCCGAAAACTGCCTGCCGTTGACCGCTATGATCCGTGTGGCGGGAGCCAGACCGGCTTTGAATGCCGGCGTGTTCAGGTGCACGTCGATAATATCGCCGCTGTCCTGCACGGTGAAGCCGAGCGAGTAAGACAGATTGATAATCCGGCGCACGTTTTCCCGCGTCCGCCAGTACTCGGATTCTTCACCCGTATAGACCAGGTTGTAACCGCCGTTGATAATGCCATTGAGAGGGGCCCGCGGCGCCGTCGAATTCAGACGTTCGTTCAGAAAGGCCGCCCAGTCGTACGGTTGTACGGAGTTGAGCGTCCGCACCACATCCTCGAACGTGTACGGCTTCAATTCCGGACCCGTGCTCGGCGGACCCGCGAAAGCCCTGCAGAAATCGTCGATCGACTTCTTGCCTTTGCTCAGCGTCCGCAGGGTCACATCCACGTCCAGCCAGATCAACGTTCCTTCTTCGTAGAAATCGGTGCTGCGCCGCAGGTCGGAGTAATCGTTGCGGGCGTCGTAGAGAACCTGCGCCGCGACCGCGGTATCTTGGAGCGGCCGCCAGGTTCTTCCCGCCTCATGGTCCAAAGCCGCCGCGTCGCGCGCCAGCGAGCCGAAAAAATCCTGCGGCGACCATAACCCGCTTCGCGGCGAGAGAATCTCGCCCAGATACTCGGTGAGCCCTTCGTAGACCCAGAGCAGCTCCCCTTTCATGGGTTCGCTGTAGTCGGGCGTCGCCAGACCTGCCGGCCGCCGGTATTTCCCGTTCCAGGAGTGCACGTACTCGTGCGGCAGCAGATCGGCGTCGAGCTTGCGCGCGCCGGAATCGGTCAGGCTGTCCTCATCGGTGCGATCGTCGCTCGATTCGTGATGCTCCAGGCCGAAGTGCGCCACATGATCGCTCAGCGTCAGCAGGAAATGATAATCGCGATAATGATGGGCGCCGAATAGTGCGTTCGCCTCCTCCACCAGATTGCGGTAGTGCTGCGTCTGCTCGTCCGAAATCCGCGTCGCGCCCTCGCTGTCGGCGGCAATATGCAGATAAACCGGCACAGGACCCCCCTGGCTCAGATCCACAGTGCGGTAATTGATCCCCGTCTGCACCGGCGAATCCACCAGAGTGTTCAGCGGAGCGGGCTTGAACGTGATCTCGTTGCCCGATTCATGATCGATCGGCAACGCCGTTCCGTAACGCCATCCCGCCGGGATCTTCAGGTCCGCCTGGTATTCCAGCTGATCGGCTGGCGGTCCTTTGGGATAGAGCAGCAGTTGATTCCAGCTGAGTACCGCCAGTTGCGATGTGATGGAACCGCCCGACGAAAATCCGCTGGTGTCCGGCGGCGAAATAAAATCGATCGCCACATCGAGCATCGATACGCCCGGCGGCACGTCGAGATGGAACTCAAAGACGTTGACGTCGTCGCGCCGCCACGGTACAGGTTGCCCGTTCGCCGTCATGCGTACGCCTGCGAGATCTTCGATCGGCCCGGTGGGTCCATGCTCGCCGGGAATCCACTTCGGATAGAGCAGCGACATCGGGCCGGGTTTTACCGGAAACTGCATAGTCGCGTGCAGCAGTCTCCGCGGCGCATCGCTCGCATCGACACTCAGGCGAATGGGCGGCGTCTGCGCCCCTGCCAGCGCCGCGAAAAATGGCAGTAATAAAACAAGCTTCACGTTAGCCACTCCAGTTTGTCGTACTCTCTCCCGCCGCCGACCGTGCGGACGAATACATCTTCCAGTGTCTCCGAGCCCGCCCGCAGATCCTGCATCCGGCCTTCTGCAACGATTCTGCCCTCATGGATGATGGCTGCGTAGTCGCACAGACGCTCCACGACTTCAAGTACGTGCGAGGTCAGGAAGATGGTTGCGCCGTGCCGCACCTGATCCAGCAGGATATCTTTCATCAGTCGCGCGCCCACTGCGTCCACCCCTTCGAACGGCTCGTCCATCAGGAACAGCTCGGGCCGGTGAATCAGCGATGCAGCCATTGCGATGCGTTTCCGCATGCCTTTCGAATACTCCGCGATCAGCTTCCGCTGCTCGTGCGCGAGCTCAAACAGATCCAGAAGCTCGAGTGCCCGCTGCCTCGCCAGCGGTCGCGAGAGACCGTACATCCTGCCAACGAATTCGAGAAATTCCGCGCCCGTCAACCGGTCGAAGAGAATCGATTCATCCGGCACCAGGCCGATCCTTTGCCTGATCGCCATCTCGTTGCCTTCGAGTGGTAATCCCAGCAGTTCTATCGAGCCCGAAGTCGCCGGGATCAGCCCGGTCAACATGCGAATCGTGGTGGATTTTCCGGCGCCGTTCGGCCCCAGAAAGCCAAAAAACGAGCCCCGCGGCACCAACAGGTTCAGGCCGTCGACGGCCGCTTTGCCATCGTAAACTTTGCGCAAATCGCGCGCGGCGATCGCGAACATGAAGAATTAATTATGGCATTGCCTCTCATGGCCGCGTACTAACATCGTTCCATGCATATACGTTACTGGGGGTTATACGCGGCCGGAATGTTCGCCGCGCGCTTATTGTTCGCGCAGGCCGCGAAGCCGGAGCCGGACGTGCTGGAGTTGGTCGATGGCGAAAAGCTCGTGGGCCATTTTGAACAATCGAATGGCGCATCGGTCAAATTCAAAAGCGACGTTCTGGGTGAGCTGACCATCGACTGGAGCAAAATCAAGGATCTTCATACCTCGCAGAAATTCGCCGTTCTTCCAAAGGACCTCAAATTAAGAAGAAATGCCGACGTTTCCAAAATTCCCCAGGGAACCATCGCCGCCGCCGACCAGAAGATTACCGTGACGCCGGCGGCCGGACCGGCGCAAACCATTCCCGTGGCGGACGCGGACCACGTTATCGAACAGACCAGTTTCGAAAACGCCGTTCAGCACAATCCGAACTTCTTCTCGGACTGGGGCGGGGGTGTGACCGCCGGCGCATCGCTGGTTGAAGCCACTCAGCAAAGCCGCACGTTCACCGGAGCCATCAATCTGGTGCGGACTGTTCCCGACGAGGATTGGCTGCGGCGCAGGAACAGAACACAGATCGACTTCACCGTTTCTTATGGAACTATTGAGCAACCCTCGACGCCGACCGTGAAGACGGACATCTACCACGGCGACATCCAGCGCTACGAATATCTTTCGACGTCGCTTTTTGCGTTCGCGCAGGGTAGCTTCGATCACAACTTCGCGCAGGGTTTGAATCTGCAGCAGACCTATGGTGGAGGCCTCGGCTGGAGCGTGATCAAGCGCGCCAACGAGAGCCTCGATCTCAAAGCGGGCGTTACCTATGTCCACCAGGAATTCTATGCGTCCAGTGCCGACCAGACGCTGGCGGCGTCGACCTTCGAGGAGGACTTCACCCGCGGGCTGAGCCGCGGCATCAAATTCAGCGAACAGCTGATCGTCGCCCCAGCCTGGACCAACAGCAAGGCTCTGACGGCATCGGGCAACGCAACCGTAACCATCCCCGTTTACAAGCGAACCAACTTCTCGCTGGGCACGATTGAAAATTACCTGAACGACCCGCCGCCGGGCTTCAAGAAAAATTCGTTCCAGGCGACGATGGGCCTGAACTACACGCTGCGCTAACCGAAAATTCCGAGTTGCTACAATGTAGCAATGCGAAAAGCATCCATTCGGGACCTCCATATCCACACGTCGGAACTGGTCCGCGAGGCTGCGGATGGCTCCATAATAGTGATCGAAAGGCGCGGCGAACCGATAGCCGAACTGCGCCCGTTGACCGAGTCCGGGAGATTGACGTCCGCCGCTAAAAAACGAATTTGGGCACGCATGGAAAAGATATGGTCCAGGATGCCGCAAGTTCCTGACAGTACCCGAATGGTTGAGGAAGACCGGTCCCGCTAGAAACCGTGTATCTCGCAGGACCGCGGGCGCGGTTTATTCTTCGGTCCTGGCTCTGCCTGAAACACAGTGTGTTTTCCACCGGCAGATGCGGGAAGGCGCCATCACCGCCAGGATGGCTCGTGATCTCGGAAAGATCTTCCTTGAGCACGTGGACGAGGGTTTCTGGAACCTGATTCCGACAGGCGATGGGTTACTCAGGCGAGCCGGCGCGCTCGTGATCTCGTCCGCCCCAACCGTCTTTCTCCGCAGCGCCGACGCCGTGCACTTGACCACCGCGATGGAGCTTGGAGAAGGCGAAATCTGGACAAGCGATCGTCATATGCTGGCTGCCGCGCCGCATTTCGGCCTCATTGGCCGCACCGTATGATCGGTTATCCGCCGGCCTTCTTGCCTGCTCGAACCAACTGCTCGATATTCACGAAATCCGTCGGATAATTGCCTGTGTAGCACGCATAGCAGTATTCGCCGCGCTCATCCGCGACCGATCTCCGCAGCGCGTTCATCGAAAGATACGCCAGTGAATCGGCTTCGATGAATCGGCGAATCTCTTCAATCGAGTTGTTCGCCGCAATCAGTTCGCTCTTGTTCGGTGTATCCACCCCGTAGAAACACGGCGAGATCGTGGGCGGGCACGAGATCCGCATGTGCACTTCCCGGGCTCCCGCCTGCCGCACCATACGCACAATCTTCCGGCTGGTGGTTCCGCGTACGATCGAGTCGTCCACCAGAATCACGCTCTTTCCCTCCAGCAAACTGCGCACGGGGTTCAGCTTCAGCTTCACCCCGAAATCGCGGATCGCCTGCGAGGGCTCGATGAAAGTCCGCCCGACATAATGATTGCGAATCAGCGCCTGCCGATAAGGCAACCCCGACTCGGCGGAATAACCAAGCGCCGCCGCGTTGCCTGAGTCCGGAACCGGCACCACGATATCCGCATCCGCGGGCGACTCGATCGCCAGATACCGCCCCAGATTCTCCCGCGATTCCTGCACCGCGCGCCCAAATACGATCGAATCGGGCCGGGAGAAATAAACATGCTCAAAGACGCATTGCGAAAGCGGCCGATGCGGCGCATAGCGGTCCCGGCTGATCCCGTCCGGTCCGACGATCACCATCTCGCCCGGCTGCACGTCGCCCATGTAAACGGCGTTGATCAGATCGAATGCGCAGGTTTCCGAAGCAAACACGTAAGCCGGCGTGCCTCCGCTGAATTCGAGCTGGCCCATCGCCAGCGGCCGGAATCCCTGCGGATCGCGCGCCACAATGATTCGATCCTGAGCCAGAAAAACCAGCGAAAACGCGCCTTCCAGCTGCAGCAGGGCCTCGCGCAGCGCCCCGGCGAGTGTCTTCTCCCGCGAGTGCGCCACCAGATGCAGAATCACTTCGGTGTCGCTCGAAGCCTGAAAAATCGATCCGCGCGCCTCCAGATCCTTGCGCAATTCCGCCGCATTCGTGATATTCCCGTTGTGCGCCACCGCGATCCGGCCCTTGTTGCAATGCACGGAAAACGGCTGCGCATTGCGCTCCACCGTATCGCCCGTCGTCGAGTAGCGGGTATGCCCGATGGCGAGCGAGCCGGGCAATGCCTGCAGCACGGGCTCGGTGAAAATATCCGCCACGTGCCCCATGGATTTCTTGGTGTGAATCAGCTCGCCGTCGCTGGTCGATACACCGGCGCTTTCCTGCCCGCGATGCTGCAGAGCGTACAGGGACAAATAGGCTAACTTCGACGCTTCGGGGTGGCCGTAGATTGCAGCGACACCGCACTCTTCGTGAAATTTATCCGTCATCAGGCTGTATGGAGAAGTTGTGGAAGTGTGTTTTCGAACGACTGTTTCAAATCGGTGGTGGCGAGATCGATCCACATGCTGGTTTCGTTTCCGATCTGTAACCGCCCTCTCATTGTAGCGCCGATCACCGGGCTTTCCACGTCATAACGCAAAGCAATTTCATGGATGCGATCCGGTTCGCGCGTGCTCAGCAGGATTCGGGACGGGGCCTCGCCGAAAAGTGAAAACTCCACCCGCTCCTCCACTTCTATTTGGATGCGCGCGCCAACCTCCTCGGTACAACACTCGCTCAGCGCCACCGCCGCACCGCCGTCGCTCAGATCGTGCGCCGATTCCGCCAGACCCGCCGCCAGGATCTCCCGCACGCAGTCGTGCACGCGCTTTTCGTATGCCATATCCAGCTGCGGCGGAAGTCCCCACAACTGCCCCAGGACGACCTTCGCGTACTCGCTGCTGCCGAAGCGCAGCGCGTGGTTTTCGCGCCAACCACCCAACAGTACAACGTGCGCGCCCACGCTGCGGAACTGCACCGGGGCCGGCACAGCCGTCTTCATCAGCCCGATGATCCCGAGCACCGGCGTCGGGTAAATTCCTTCGCCCAGCGTCTCGTTGTAAAGGCTGACATTGCCTCCCGTGATTGGGGTTTCGAAGAACGCACAGGCTTCGGCAATGCCCTCGATCGCCTCCACCAGCTGCGCCATAATCTCCGGCCGCTCCGGATTGCCGAAATTGAGATTGTTCGTCGCAGCCACCGGAACCGCCCCGGTCGTCGCCAGATTGCGGCAGCACTCGGCCACCGCAAGTTTCGCCCCTTCGCGCGGGTCGAGATAGCAGTAACGGCCATTGCCATCGAGGGACATCGCGATCGAAGTCCCGGTTTCCTTCACCCGCACCACCGCGGCATCCGACCCCGGACCGGCGATCGTATTGGTGCGAACCATGTAGTCGTACTGTTCCCAGATCCAGCGCTTGGAACACAGATCCGGCGAAGCCACGAGGCGCAGCAGATCCGCGTTTAAATCCCTGGAAGCGGGAATGTGCGCCGGCGGCTGGATGGGGGCTTTTCGATAGGGCCGCGTGTTGTGCGGCCGATCATATCGAGGCGCTTCATCCGCCAGAACCCGGTTTGGAATCTCGGCGACTACACTGCCATGGTGGCGGATGCGCAGTTTGCCGTCATCGGTCACCACCCCAACCGTTACCGCATCCAGTCCCCACTTGCGGAAGACCCGAAAGACCTCTTCCTCGCGCCCTTTTTCGGCCACCAGCAGCATGCGCTCCTGGGATTCCGAAAGCAGCATCTCATAAGCCGTCATGCCGGATTCCCGCTGCGGCACGCGATCCAGATCCAGATCGATTCCGACTTCCCCGCGGCTGCCCATCTCGCACGACGATGACGTGAGCCCCGCCGCGCCCATGTCCTGAATGGCGACAATCGCGCCCGTCTTCATGGCCTCGATGCAGGCTTCGAGCAGCAGCTTTTCGAGGAACGGGTCGCCCACCTGCACGTTCGGCCGCTTCTGTTTCGATTCTTCCGTGAACTCGGCGCTGGCCATGGATGCGCCATGAATCCCGTCCCGGCCCGTTTTCGCCCCAACGTAAATCACCGGGTTGCCGATGCCCGACGCGCGCGCGTAAAAGATCTCGTCTTCCTTGCAAACCCCGAGTGCGAAAACGTTCACCAGCGGATTCGCCGAGTAGCATTCCTCGAAGACGCACTCGCCGCCGACCGTCGGCACGCCGAAGCAGTTGCCATAATGCGCGATGCCGCTGACTACGCCCGAAAGAATACGAAGATTCCTGGGCTGATCCAACGGACCGAAGCGCAGCGAATCCATCACCGCGATGGGCCGCGCGCCCATGGTGAAGATGTCGCGCAGGATCCCGCCGACGCCTGTCGCCGCGCCCTGGAAGGGTTCGATATAGCTCGGATGATTGTGCGATTCGATCTTGAACGCAATGACCCAGCCGCCGCCGATTCCGATGATCCCGGCGTTTTCACCCGGCCCCTGCACCACGTACTTGCCCTGCGTCGGCAGCTTTTTCAGATGAATGCGCGAGCTCTTGTAAGAACAGTGCTCGCTCCACATGACGCTGAACACGCCGAGTTCGGTGTAACTCGGCTCGCGTCCCAGCAGGGAAACGATTTTCTGATACTCCGCGGGTGTGAGCTGATGCTGCTCCACCAGTTCGGGCGTGATTGTCATTTTGTAAGCGCGGGAACGGCCGACAACATGGATTCGAAGACGCCCAGCCCATCCGTCGAACCCATCAGCGGATCGCAGGCGCGTTCCGGATGCGGCATCATCCCCATGACGTTGCGTCCGCGATTCAGAATCCCCGCGATATTTCGCATGGACCCGTTCGGGTTGTCGATGTAACGGAATGCCACGCGATCTTCCGCTTCGAGTTCGTCCAGCGTGCGATCGTCGGCGAAATAGCGGCCTTCCCCATGCGCGATCGGCAAGTGCAGAACCTGGCCTGTTTCCAGCTTCGAGGTGAAAGGTGAGTTCGTCGTCTCGACACGCAATCTGAGTTCGCGGCAGATGAACTTGAGCTCGTGATTGCGCAGCAAAGCGCCCGGCAAAAGCCCGGCCTCCACCAGAATCTGAAAGCCATTGCAGACGCCAAGCACCAGCCCGCCATCCGCGGCGAACTTCTTCACCGCATTCATTACCGGAGAGAAGCGCGCGATGGCGCCGCAGCGCAGGTAGTCCCCGTAGGAAAATCCGCCGGGAAGCAGCACCGCATCGACGTCGCTCAGATCCGAAGACTGATGCCAGATGAACTCGGCTCTCCCATGCAGGTTTTCATTGATCGCGTACCACGCGTCGTGGTCGCAATTGCTGCCAGGAAAAACGATAACGCCGACTCTCATTCAGGGACTTTCCAGTTTACCAGTGGCGCCGCTCTCCGACGCCGATTGCATGTTGAGAGAAGATAGTCTCTTGCCCGCCGACGCCCATCAGGAAATTCGCTCCGCTGTGCGCGAGCTTTGCGCCACTTTTCCGCCTGAATACTTTCGCGAAATCGACGATCGGCGCGGTTATCCGGAGAAGTTCGTCGAAGCCCTCACCCAGGCCGGATGGCTGGCCGCGCTGATCCCCGAAGACTACGGGGGCGGCGGACTCACTCTCACCGAAGCCTCGGTCATCATGGAGGAAATCAATCGTTCCGGAGCCAACTCGGGCGCTTGCCACGGCCAGATGTACAACATGGGAACGCTTCTGCGCCACGGTTCGGAGGCGCAGAAACGCGCGTATTTGCCCAAAATCGCGACCGGCGAACTGCGCTTGCAATCGATGGCCGTCACCGAACCAACCGCCGGCACGGATACGACGAAAATCCAGACCACCGCCGTTCGCCAGGGCGATCGCTATTTCGTGAACGGCCAGAAGGTCTGGACTTCGCGCGTGCAGCATTCGGACCTCATGATCCTTCTCGCCCGCACCACGCCGCTGGCCGAAGTGAAGAAGAAATCCGAAGGCATGTCGATCTTTCTGGTCGATCTGCGCGAGTCCGCGGCGAAGGGAATCACGGTGCGGCCGATTCCCAACATGGTCAACCATGAGACCAATGAGTTGTTCTTCGATAACCTTGAAATCCCCGCGGAAAATCGAATCGGTGAAGAAGGCAGAGGCTTCAAATACATTCTCGATGGCCTCAACGCCGAACGCACTCTGATTGCCGCCGAGTGCATCGGCGACGGTTACTGGTTTATCGACAAAGTGACGAAGTACGTAAGCGGCCGGACGGTGTTCGGCCGGCCGATCGGTCAGAACCAGGGCGTACAATTTCCCATCGCGAAGGCGTATGTCAATATCGAGGCGGCGAATCTGATGCGCTTCAAGGCTTGTTCGTTGTTCGATGCGCACCAGAGCTGCGGGGCGGAGGCCAACATGGCGCTGCTGCTGGCCGCTGAATCCTCCTGGGAAGCGGCGAATGCCTGTCTGCAGTTCCACGGCGGATTCGGCTTCGCGCGCGATTACGACGTCGAGCGTAAATTTCGCGAAACGCGGTTGTACCAGGTGGCGCCGATCTCGACCAATCTGATCTTGTCTTACATCGGTGAGCACGTGCTGAAAATGCCCAGGTCGTTCTGATGCTTCCGCTGGATGGAATCACGGTCATTGCGCTGGAACAGGCGGTCGCCGCGCCTTTCGCCACGCGCCAGCTGGCAGACCTCGGCGCGCGCGTGATCAAGATTGAAAGGCTCGGGGCAGGCGATTTCGCGCGCGGCTATGACGAACGCGTGCGCGGGCTGTCTTCCTACTTCGTATGGTGCAACCGGTCCAAAGAAAGCTTGACTCTCGATGTCAAGCATCC
>CAWBIS010000309.1:0-19868 GCA_963788485.1 Terriglobia bacterium | reverse complement strand
CCCAGCGTATCGAACTGATCGACCCAGTCGTAATAGTGCGAGTCGGCGCTGCCGGAATCCTTCACGTTCTCGAAGTTCGGTCCCGGCGTTGGATAAAGCGTCCAGCCTTCGGGGCAATGCTGGCCAGTCGCTTTGGGACCGTTCAGCGGTCCCTTGCATTTGCGCCGATCGAAGCTGGCGAGATGTCCACTGGCCAGAGCAACCCACGCCACGTTATTGCTGTCGATATCCATGCCCCGCGGCGAATAGCCCGATACCGGCGCTTTCGGGTTGTGCCACGGCACTTCGTAGTATTCAGCCAGCGCGGTCTCCGGCGGGTTTGATCCCGGATTCAGTCTCACGATGCCCCCGGGAAAGCCGAGCACGGTGCCCCACACCATGCCATCGTTCCCTACCGCGACCCCGTAAAACGCGGCGTTCAATCGTGTATCGCGGCTGGGGTCGGCCACTGCCGTCAACGCGGAGGAAGTTCCCAGGCTTTCGCCGCTGGGCGCCGTCAGCACCTTCTGCTCGGAATCGAGATAGGGATCCCGTTTGCCGTTGCCGTTCGTATCCAGCACCAGGGCCGTCCAGCCCTGCGATTTTTGCGCCTCGTGGGTCCGATCCCACATCCTCGTATTCAGCCATCCGACCACCCCGCCTCCGCCGCCGCTGCTGGTCCAGAGAGTATTGTTGGCGTCGGACGCAAACAACAGGTGATGCGTGCTGAAGCAGGTGTCGATCATCGACGTCTGCTTCGTCGCCGGATCATAGACGGCCAGTTGCCGTCCGGAGTTCGTCACAGGCGTCAGCTTTGCCGATATCAGACTGGAACCGGCTTTGCAGAAGGACGGATTGGCGTTGGCCCGGATGCGCGACGTATACCAGAGCCGGCCCTTTTCGTCGAACATTGGATTATGGACCGTCGTATGGGTGTCCCAGATCGCTTCATCGCCCCAGAAGACGGACTCTTTCAGCGGCTTCGGCTGGCCCGGAGTATCGGGATCGCGGTATGGCGTCTTCACCTGGCTGATGGTGTTGTGTACCGGATCGAGCACCGGCAAATAATCGCGGCTCTCTTCGGGAGAGCCGTAGATCAGGCCGTTGGCGTTGACGGTCGGGTTGCGTTTGTCGGTGGAGATTTCATCGTGGAGGTAGGCCTTGGGATCCGCCCAGTCCCACTGCGTGATGACGACATTCCGCTCGAGCCCCTGCGGCCGCGGCGGCGCCTGAGCCGGGAGCTCGCCTTTGGCGATGCGCGTGGTCCAGTCGCCGAACTCGGCTGTCGCCCGTTCCAGGCCAAGCTGGCCCAAGCCGCCCAGCATGGCGTTACCGGCCTGGCCGGATTGTACCCGCCGCGCCCACTGCTGCGCCGGCGAATCGAGGTTTTTGAAAAGCGCCGGGATCGTCCGCGTATATGCGTTACCGAGCTGATGACAGGATTCGCAGCTGTCCGTCTTGATCAGATGAAGCCACTGACCTTGCGTTCTGATATTGGGCGAGATGCCATTGCCCTGAGGACCGGTGCCGGGAAACTCGTTTTTTGCCGGAACCTTAAGCATCGCGTACCAGTAGTTGGCGGGATAAAGTTGCGCGGCGGTTTTCTTGTCCGGCGCGACCGTCGGCTTCAGATCGACCTGCTTGCCCAAACGCGTCTGGACCTTCGGCGAATCCACCAGACCGTAGCCGCGAGCCCAGACCGTATAGCTCGCGGGGGGAAGGGACGGGATCAGATAGCGGCCGCGATCGTCGGTCACTACCTCTTTGATGTACCGCGTGGGCAGATCGGTGGTTTCCGCGATCACCCAGACGCCGGGCTCAGGTCCCTTTGGACTCGAAACCACGCCGCCGATTTCGTCGGCTTTGACATTCACGGCGGGGTTTTGCGCGGCGAGATAACCGGCGATGCCGATTGCGGCAACGCCCGAAACACACAGAAGTCCGGCAGGTCGCATGGCGCTCCTCCTCAGGTTCCTGGACGGTCAGTATATAACTTTTCGGAGTGTCCGGTTCTTACAGGAGCAACGTCTCGATGCAATGCGCCTGGACCACGTTTTCGCAGTTTGTCCAGCCGAACACCGTGAACCGGCCATCCTGCGAGGCGACCAGAGCGATTGCGTCCCGCTGGTCGTGGGCGAATTGCGCGGCGGAGAGGTGACGCGTGCCTCCCAGCTGCGCGGGCTCGGCATGAACGGCCGCCGTTCCTTCGATCGGCTCGGTGATCAGAACAGCGGCCACGCGCTCGAATCCCGGCCGGCGCGCGATCTTGGCGCCGAAGGCCAATACCTCATATTGGTCCGTGATGATCGTAGCGCCGTCCACCGCGGTGAGGCCCGCGACGCTGTCGACGGCGCGATGCAGAGATTCCTGCCAGCGGCGGCGTGATCTGCCGCCGGGATCTTCCCCCATCAGATCCACCAGCGCCCGAAACGGCGGCGAAACCGCGTAAGCTACCGGCTGCAGAATGGATTCACGCCACATCTGTGACGCCGCGGGCACCACAAGCAGCGTTCCGCCCCGCCCGTGCGCCCGCATCGAGACCGCAAGCTGGATCAGAACGTTGACGGAGTCCGGCGATTCGATCCCGGATTGAAGACCCAGCAGCGAAGTGAGGAGCTCCGGGCATTCCTGTGCAACTCCGGCGGCCTGGTCGACCACTTTTACCTCATCGCCCTGCAGCACGGCGATGTTTACGAACTTCCCCGAATCATCACCACGGCTGTGCTTGATCACCAGAAGTCCCGGGGCGACGACCTCGAGCACAAAACACAGTTGAGGCAGACGACGCGCGGCGCCCCAGATCACCAGCTCGTCATTCCGCCTGGCGATGCAA
The DNA here is from genome assembly GCA_963788485.1 of Terriglobia bacterium. Classification (GTDB taxonomy): domain Bacteria; phylum Acidobacteriota; class Terriglobia; order Bryobacterales; family Bryobacteraceae; genus BOG-234. The sequence continues at coordinate 17,056 of CAWBIS010000309.1, read as the reverse complement.
AGATGAATGCCGGGGCGCTCCACGGCCGGCCCGAGACGCGTCAACGGTTGCGAAGACAATGGCACGGGCCGCTCGAAGACCATTGGCATGTCGATCTCCGCCGGCGTGGCAAAGGCAAGAGAGACGCGGGGAGTCCACATTTCCTCCCGCCGCAGGCTCGCCCAGAAGGCGACGTTCACGATCGCCTCAATGGCGCCGATGTCCGGAAGACGATCCAGACCGCGCAAATTCCTGGCATAGTGAGGGTGGACTCGCGCCGCGGCTGTACGCGCCGCCGGATAGGCCGGTTCTGCCGTCATCTACACCAGTGTCCGATGCCGAGCCGTCCGGCGTCAGGGTTGGTCTTTTCGGCCTTCTTCGAGGCACGCGGGCAAGATATGATCGACCACATGAAATCTCATCGGCTTGTCCGGGCGCTTTTCGTTTTCGGCCTGACTTTGAGCGCACAAGGGCCGGGACGGCAGAGCGGACCACCCCTGGCCGGCCCCATGGCGCGCATGGCGGCGCAGCCTTTGTTCAACAACAACTGCGCCAGTTGCCACAAAAACACCATGTCGAGCGCCGATCAGAATGCGCTCAAGGAAACCAACGCGCCCAGCACGGATACGCTGGCGACAATGACGCCCGAGGCGATCTACGCCGCGCTCACCACCGGCGCGATGGTGCAGCAGGCGAGCAAATTGTCGAACGACGAAAAGCGCGTTCTGGCGGAGTTTTTCGGCGGGCGACCCCTGGCCGCGGGAGATGCGGGCGACGCCAGAAACATGACGAACCCCTGTTCGGCGAATCCGCAGATGAGTTCTACAGGCGTCTCCTGGAACGGATGGGGCAACGATCTGACCAATACCCGTTTTCAGCCCGCGAAGAATGCGGGGCTTTCCGCAGACGCGGTACCGCGCTTGAAGCTGAAATGGGCCTTCGGACTGCCGAACGGCGCGGAAACATATAGCCAGCCGGTCATCTTCAATGGCAGGGTTTTTCTGGGCGATGACAACGGCTACGTTTACTCGCTGAACGCCGCCACAGGCTGCGTTTACTGGTCAATGCATACGGACGCACAGGTGCGTACGTCGATTGTCATCGGTCCGGTGAGCGGCCACGGCAGCAGTAAATACGCGGCATTCTTCGGCGATCGCAAGGCTGATGTATATGCGGTCGACGCGCACAACGGCGAACTGCTCTGGAAGCAAAGGGTCGAGCCGCGGGTGCTCGCGCATATTACGGGCAGCCCGGTGCTGTACAAGGGCCGCGTCTACGTCGGGGTCGCGGGTTCGGAGGAAGTGGCTTCCGGCGATCCGCACTATCCGTGCTGCACCTATCGCGGAAGCCTCTCTGCGCTGGACGCGAGCACCGGCAAAGTCATCTGGAAAACCTATACGATTCCGGAAGAGCCGAGGCCAACAAAGCAGAACTCTCTGGGCACACAGCTTTGGGCGCCGGCGGGAGCTTCCATCTGGAGCACGCCTACCATTGACGCGAAACTCGGCGCGATCTACGCGTCTACCGGGAATGCCTTCACGGAACCCGCGGCGAAAACGTCGGATGCGATCGTTGCTTTCGATCTGCAGACCGGAAAGATGTTGTGGTCTTACCAGGGCTACGAGAATGACGCCTCTCCCGCGGGTTGCAACGGGCGCGGACCCAAAGGCGAGCAGTGCCCGGAGCATGTGGGACCCGATTGGGATTTTGCCAATTCGCCGATTCTGCGCGCGCTGCCGAACGGAAAACGCGTCTTGACGGCGGCGCACAAAGGCGGCATCGCGGTAGCCGTGGATCCGGATAATAAAGGCACTCTGTTATGGAAAGCCGATCTCACCGAAGGCGTGGCAGCCAGCCCGGGCGGGCAAATTATGTGGGGCGGCGCCGCGGACGAGAATAATGTTTATTATTCGCTCCAGACGGGTGGCGTAGCGGCGCTCCATCTGAACGACGGAACACGCGCCTGGTTCACCAGGCTGGACCCGGCCACGCCGCCGGGCCGCGGACGGCCGCGGCGCGGAACGGTAGCGGCCGTAACCGTAATCCCTGGTGTGGTTTTTGCCGGCGGATGGGACGGCGTCCTGCACGCGCTTTCCGCCGCCGATGGCCATGAACTCTGGCAAACCAACACGGCGCAGGAATTCCAGACCGTCAATGGAATCGCGGGTAAGGGCGGATCGTTGGGGGCACCCGGACCGATCGTCGCAGGCGGCACTCTCTACCTCGGATCCGGATACATCGGCACGGGCAACGGAATGCCCGGGAATGTGCTGTTGGCGTTTTCAGCGGAGTAGGCAATGTCGAACCCAACGGTTTTCAATGAAGCGCAGCGGACGCGCTGGAACGGAAGCGACGGTGAATTCTGGATGCGCGAGCAGAAACGCATGGACCGTACGCTCGCTCCGGTACTCGGTCCGTTGCTGGAATTCGCCGCGCCGCGCGCGGGGTCGACCGTAATCGACGTGGGTTGCGGCTGCGGCGCCACCACTGTTGAATTTGCGCGCGCCGTTGGACCGTCCGGGCGCGTCATCGGAATCGATGTTTCGGTGCCGATGCTCGGCCGCGCCCGCGAACGTTTGCGGGAGTTCGATTATGCGACCTGCCTCGAAGGCGACGCCGCAGAGATCCCGCTGCGCGATCTGGAGGCCGAGTTGATCGTTTCGCGTTTTGGCGTGATGTTCTTCGGTGATCCGGTGGCGGCGTTTGCGAACTTGCGATCGGCGCTGGTGCCCGGCGGACGCATGCGTTTCGCGTGCTGGCGTCCGATCGATGAAAACCCGTGGCTGCGGATTCCGCTGCATGCTGTTTATGAGCACGTCGAGCGTCTTCCCCGGCCGGAACCCGGGGAGCCCGGCCCTTTCTCAATGGCGGAGCCAGAGCGGGTCGCGCGCATCCTGACGGCGGCCGGATTCACGTCGCCCGCATTCACGCCGCTCGATGTTGAGATGGACCTTGCGGCGGGAGGAACGCTCGAAGATGCAGTCATACAGTCGTCTTCGATGGGGCCGGCGAAGCGGGCGCTCGCGGACCGGCCGGAAAATGTCAGAGCCGCGGCCATCGAGTCCATTCGGCGGGCCCTGACGCCGTACGCCTCGGCCAGGGGCGTGAATCTGCCCGGCGCTGTCTGGCTCGTAGCGGCCGACCGCGCAGCTTAAGCCGGCTGAAATCTCCCCATCGCCACTCTCACAGCCTGGAACTGCCGCTCCAGTTCGGGAACTCCCGCCGATACCGCAGGCAGATCTCCGGCTTTCGCGGCCTGCTCCATCTCGCCGGCTGTTATTCGCAAGGCCTCAGCGCCTGCTGTCGCCGCGGCGCCCTTGATCGAGTGGGCGACTCGGCGGGCGGCGGCGGGATCGCCGGCATCGAGATGCGACGCAAGGGCGACGAGTTGCCTCGGCATATCTTCCAGAAACGTCCCCAGTACGGTACAGGCGAGGTTGGCATCGCCCATCAGCCGTTGCATCAGCGCGGCTTCATCAAATACCTTCGGGGTTTCCACTTGCGCCGCCGCATTCCGTGGCGTCCCCGTTTGTGCCCGCGGCAACCATCGCTCGATCGCGGCGCCCAGGGTCGCCGGCTCAACTGGCTTGACGACGTAATCGTTCATGCCCGCGGCGAAGCATTTCTCCCTATCCCCTTTCATCGCATGTGCAGTGAGGGCGACGATCGGGATTGCGGGGTTCAGGACGCCCGACAGCGGATCGCGAATGCGAGTCGCGGCTTCGTATCCGTTCATGACCGGCATCTGGCAATCCATCAGTACCAGGTCGTAGCGGATCCTTCTCAGCGAGGCCAGCGCTTCGTCGCCGTCGGCTACGGCGTCGGCACGGTATCCCAGCTTTTCCAATATGGCCAGACCGACCTGCTGGTTCGTGATGTTGTCCTCGGCCATCAGAATGCGCGCATGACGTTTGCGCCGCAGGGATACGTGCCCGTCGGGCGCAAAATCCGCGTCTGAAATCGGCCGCCCCAACGCCGTCGCGATGCTTCGATAAAGCTGCTGGCGCCGTATGGGCTTTGCGATTCCGCAGACGATGGTTTTCTGCAATTCCGGGTCGGCCAGTTTGTGTATCCCCGGCGCATGCGATCCCATCAGCACGAGAAAGGGATCGCCTTCACTCAAAGCTTGCGCGAGCATGGCCAGAGCCGCGTTATCGTCATTCGCCGCCTCCGGCCGGTAACCACCTTCGTAAAGAAACCGGCAAACCCGCTGCCGGCGGGTTTTGGATTCGTCCACCACCAGCACGCGCACGTTCTCCAGATCTTTCGCGGGCGCCGATCCGGGTGCCGGCTTCCCAAAAGCGGATGTAAACCAGAACGTCGATCCTTTGCCCGGCTCGCTTTCGACGCCGATCTCGCCTCCCAGCAGTTGCACCAGTTGCCGCGAGATGGCGAGGCCCAGCCCGGTTCCTCCGTATTTGCGCGTGGTGGAACCGTCCACCTGGATAAAAGGCGAAAAAATGTCGGCCTGGCGATCGGCGGGAATACCAATCCCGGTATCCTCGACGTCGATCCGAACGACGGCAGAGCAAGCGTCCTCCCGCTCCAGTCGCGCTCGAACAACGACTTTTCCCCCGGCGGTGAACTTCACCGCGTTTCCGGCCAGGTTGAGAACAACCTGCCGCAGGCGCCCCGGATCGCCACGTAACCGCAGCGGGACTCCGGGGGCTATCACAGATTTCAGCTCCAGGCCTTTCTCCGCCGCCCGCACCGACAGTAACCGCAGGGTTTCATCGAGTGTAGTGCGCAGATTGAACTCCACCGTCTCCAGTTCGAGCTTGCCCGCCTCTATTTTGGAGAAGTCGAGGATGTCGTTGATCACGCCCAGCAGAGATTCACCGCACAGGCTCACCACTTCAGCGCAATGTCGCTGTTCCTCGGTCAGTTTCGTTTCCCGCAGCAGACCTGCCATGCCGATGACGCCGTTCAGGGGCGTTCGGATCTCGTGGCTCATGTTGGCCAGAAAATCGCTTTTGGAGCGATTTGCCGCTTCCGCCGCGTCCTTCGCCTCGCGCACCGCGGCTTCGGCCTGCTTCGCATCGCTGATATCTTCCGCAATACCGACGACTCGAATGATCTCGCCCGTATGATCGCGGACCGGAAATGCTTTGTCCCGAATCCACTTCATCTCTCCCGACGGCGTGCGTATCCGATATTCGGAGGCAATGGACTGCCCCTGCATCTGGGCAAGGAACACGGTATGGGCATGTTCGCGATCGTCCGGCTCGATCGCCTCCAGCCAGGCCATCGGGTTTCGGTAAAGATCTTCACACGTGCGGCCCCATATCGGCTCATAAGCCGGGCTGACGTACAGGATCTCGGTGCCTGCCGCATTCATCATCCAGAAAACTTCGCGAATATTCTCCGCGAGCTGCCGGAATTTCTCCTCACTGTGGCGCAGAGCGTCTTCCGCCTGCCTCCGTTCGGTGATGTCCGGACTCAAGCCGACGTGACCCAGGAACTCGCCCGCGGGCGACCATCGCGGGTCCGCATACGACGCCAGCCACCGCCATTCGCCATCCGCCCGCCGCACTCGCGTTTCAGCCCGGAAGGGCGTGTGCCCTCGCACGGCGGCAGTAAATGCGCCGATATACGCCGCCGCGTCGTCGGGGTGAATCAGACTCCCCCATTTGTCGCCCGCCACCTGCTCGCCGCTGATGCCGAAGAACTCGCGGTATGTTCGATTGACAAATTGATTTGAGCCATCGGCATCGGTGACCCACATCATGGTGGGACAACTGTCCGCCATCGCGCGGAAGCGCTCTTCGCTTTCTCTCAGCGCGTGCTCGGTAGTCTTGCGTTCGGTGATATCGCGGGCAATTCCGAGAACTGCCCGGGTACCGTTGCCGGAGGGGATGACGGTCGACCGGATTTCGACATCGACGAAGCCGCCGTCCTTGCGTCTGAATCGGTACTCGTTTGTACCGTTCCGCGTTCCAACTCTTTCCAATTCCGCCAGCACCCGGGTAGCTCTGGCGATGTCTTCCGCTCCCATCAGCGAAGCGAGATCGAGCGAAGGGATCTCGTGGCGCTCGTAGCCCAGCAGTTTCGAGCCGGCCGGATTGGCGTCCAGCAGGTTCCCACAAAAATCGTAGATAAAAAGACAATCGGCCGTTCGTTCGAAAAGGGCCTGAAATTTTTCCGCGCTGTCGCGCATGGCCCGGTCCGCCTGAAGCCGCTCACCGATGTCGTGAGCGATACCGGCGAACCCGGTGATCTTCCCGGCGCCGTCCGTTACCGGCGTGACGGTAACTGAAACGTCAACGCGGCGGCCGCCTTTTTTTACGCGAGTGCTCTCGCGATGGAGGATTCTTTGGCCTTCGAGGACGCTTTGGATAATACGGAGCGGCTCGTCCTGCCGATCGAGCGGGAAAAGCATCGAAATCGGCTTTCCCAGGACTTCGTCCGCGTGATAACCGTAGATCGCTTGCGCGCCTTCATTCCAGAACGTGATCCTGCCATCGAGATTCGCGCCGTAGATGCCGTCTTCGGGCGAGGTAACGATCGAAGCCAGCAACCGCTGCGCCTGTTCGGTCTCGCGTTGCCGCGTCACATCCTGCTTGAGCGCGATGAAACGAACGATCCTGCCCCTGGCATCGCGGACGGGAGCGATGGTCATCTCTTCGATATACGTGGAACCGTCCTTGCGCCGGTTTACCAGTTCGCCATGCCAGTTACGACCCGCGGTCACGGTATCCCACAGGTTTTTGTAGTAGGCCGGATCCTGCCTGCCGGACTTCAGCAGCCGCGGATTCTGACCGAGCACTTCGTCGCAGCGGTAACCGCTCATGGCGGTGAACGCCGCGTTGACATACAGGATGCGGCCATCCCGCCCGGTGATAATCACCGCTTGTCCAGCCTGATCGATCGCCGCTGCCAGCCCGGTACCGTTATGGGAGACGCCGATCTCGTCGGCTGGCCTTGCCGCACGTTCCTGTGGAAATGCCACGCTGATCTATCGGCGGAATGCCCGATCCTCTACAGGGCAGGCGCGGGATACAATCCGGACAAACGCGGCGTGGCGACCGCAATCGCAATATGATAGCTTCACTACTGTCTCCCGGTCCGGGATCAGATCGAGGCTTCCATGATGACGCGCACTGTCTTCCGTTTCGTTTTTTCCGGCGCTTTCGTTTTCTCGAGTGCTCTGTTCACCGCTTTCGGACAGACTCCCTGCGAGAACCTGAAATCGCTCAATTTTCCGAACGTCACTTTCACTGCGGTCGAATCCGTACCGGAAGGACCTTTCCGTCCTCCCACGGGACCGGCCGCCGCTCAGGCAGCGGCTGCGGGCGCCCCGGTCGGCCGCGGTGGCGCGCCCGGACGTGGCGGCGCACCCGCATTGATTCTCAAGGCGCACTGCCGCGCGGCCATGATTCTGGCGCCGTCGTCCGATTCGCATATTGAAATGGAACTTTGGCTGCCGGAAACCGCGGACTGGAACGGGAAATTCCAGGCCGTGGGCAATGGCGGCTGGGCCGGATCCATCACTTTCCCCGCCATGGCGCAGGCGCTGAAAGAAGGCTACGCCACCGCTTCGAATGATACTGGCCACACCGGCGGGGACCCTTCGTTCGGCCTCGGCCACACCGAGAAGCTGGTCGATTTCGCCTGGCGCGCCAATCATGAAATGACCGTTCAGTCGAAAGCAATCATAGCCGCCTTCTATGGCAGACCGCAGAAGCTTTCCTACTGGAATGGCTGCTCGACCGGTGGACGCCAGGGCCTCATGGAAGCGCAGAAGTTCCCCACGGATTTCGATGCCGTGATCGCAGGCGCGCCCGCGAACTGGCAGACTCATCTGCACGCCTGGGACATGAACGTCGCCACCACGGCTCTCAAGAACCCCGGAATGTTCATGACCCGCGGCAAGCTGGCGACGCTGAACAATGCCGTCCTCGCGCAATGCGACGCGCTTGATGGCGTGAAGGACGGTCTGCTCAACGATCCGCGCAAATGCAAGTTCGATCCGGCCGTGCTGCTCTGCAAAGGCGCGGACTCCGATGCCTGCCTGACGCAGGCGCAGGTGGATGGGGCGAAGCTGGTCTACGCGGCCGCGAAGAAGAAGGACGGCACATTCATTTTCCCGGGCAAGGAACCGGGCAGCGAACTGGTGTGGACGCAGCTGAATCCGATTAAAGCGCCGGTGCCGCTGATCCTCGGAACGTTTCAGGTCGCGACGTATCAGGACGCCAACTGGGACTGGCACAACTACGATCTGGATCGCGACGTGGCCGCGGCCGACGAGAAATTCGGCTATGTGAATGCAGGGTACGATCTCTCGGCGTTTAAAGCGCGCGGCGGCAAACTGCTGCTCTATCACGGCTGGAACGACACGGCCATTTCGCCCGAAAACACGATCAACTATTACCAGAACGTCCTGCAGAAAATGGGTCCCAAGCAGGACAGCTGGATGCGCCTTTACATGGTGCCCGGCATGAACCACTGCCAGGGGGGCGTCGGTACCGACCAGTTCAACAAGATGGCGGTGATCGAGCGCTGGCGGGAATCGAATACCGCGCCGGAACAGATCCTCGCTGCACACGTTTCCGGGAACACCGTGGATATGACGCGTCCGCTCTGTCCGTATCCGCAGGTCGCGACGTACAGAGGCACGGGCAGCACCAACGACGCTGCCAGCTTCACCTGCAGGATGCCGTGAGAACCGCCAACGCTATCCGGATCGTGTTCGCCGCAGGCGCGACTGCCGCTGTAGCTTTCGGGCAGTCGCCGTGCGACCAGCTGAAGTCTCTCGCGCTACCCGGGGCGACCTTTTCAACCGTTGAATCGGTACCGGCCGGACCCTATAAAGCTCCGGCGCAGAACGCCGACGGAGGTGGCGCCGCCCGCGGCGGAGGGCGCGCGCAATCCACGTTGATTCTGCCGGCATATTGCCGCGTGGCCGCGACGCTCAAACCCTCCGCGGATTCCGACATCCGGATGGAAGTCTGGATGCCGGCGGAGAACTGGAACGGCAAAATCGAAGTTGTGGGAAACGGCGGATGGGCCGGCGTGATCAGCTACGCCGCCATGGCGCAGGCGCTGAAGGAAGGCTACGCCTCGGCATCCACCGACACCGGACATGAGGGCGGCAATGGCATGTTTGCGCTCGGTCATCCCGAAAAGATCGTTGACTTCGGTTATCGCGCCGTGCACGAAACCGTCATCAAATCGAAGGCCATCGTCGCCGCCTATTACGGCAAAGGCCCGAAGTATTCGTACTGGAACGGCTGCTCCACGGGCGGACGTCAGGGGCTGGTTGAAGTCACTCGTTATCCCGAAGATTTCGATGGCGTAGTCGCCGGCGCGCCCGCCAATCCGCATATTCACCTGCATGCGTCCAGCGTCGAACGCGCCATCGAGGAGATCCACGATCCGCAGGGCGCGCTTTCCCAGGCCAAGGTCGACACACTGCACAAAGCTGTGATGGCGCAATGCGACGCAGCCGATGGACTGAAGGACGGGCTGATCGGCGACCCGCGCAAGTGCCGCTTCGATCCGTCGGTGCTGCTCTGCAAAAACGGCGATTCCGATAATTGCCTCACCGCCGCGCAGGTGCAGCTCGTAAAAATTGTTTACGCGGACGTCAAAACGAAAAAGGGTGAAACTGTCTGGACGGGCTTTGAGCCCGGAGGCGAACTGCAATATGCCTCGTTGCGGAACATTCCGTCGCAACCCGGCGGAGGCCTTGACAGCATCCGCATCCTCGGCTACCAGAATGCCGATTGGGACTGGCGCACCTTCGAACTGGACCGCGATCTGGCTCTGGCCGACGAGAAAGCCGGCTTCATTGATGCGCACACCTACGATCTCTCCGCCTTCAAGGCGCACGGCGGCAAGCTGCTGCTCTATCACGGCTGGGCCGATCAGGCGATCCCGCCGGGCAATACGATCAATTTCTACAGCGGCGTGCTCGCCAAAATGGGATCGAAACAGGACGACTGGATGAAGCTGTACATGGTGCCCGGCATGATGCACTGCGCCGGCGGCGAGGGCCCGGATCAGTTCAATAAAATGGGCGTGATCGAACGCTGGCGCGAATCGGGCGCGGCGCCGAAGGAAATCGTGGCGTCCCACGTCAGCGGCGGCGCCGTCGACCGCACTCGTCCGCTGTGCCCATATCCGCAGATAGCTGTCTATAAAGGAACAGGGAGTAACAATGATGCTTCGAACTTCGCCTGTAAATTACCGTAGTATGTCAATTTCCAAGCGGCTTGTGGCCCAGGCTGTAGCCTGTGGACTTTTCTTCGTTTTCGCGGTGAGCGCCGCCGATCTGGATCCCAAAGCCATCAATATAACCTTGCCAAAGGACATTCCCTGGAAGGACAACGGAGCGTCGGCCACGGCTATACTGGCGGGCGATCCGAGCAAGCCCGGGATTTATGTCGAGCTCACCAAATGGCACGCGGGCCATATGAGCCGCCCGCATTACCATCCGTACGACCGGTACATTTACGTTATCTCAGGTCCCTGGTGGGTAGGAACGGGCACGAAATACGATCCAAACAGCACGGTTCCCGTTCAAACCGGCAGCTACGTAACCCACTACGCCAAAGGAATTCACTACGACGGGGCGAAGGATACGGACTGCATTATCGAGATCGTCGGCATGGGACCGGCCACCACGACCTCCGCGGAAGTGAAATAGTCCACTGAAATGAAACGATTTGTAAAGCGATGGCAGGCTCGACTTGCGGTTTGCTATCGTAGCCTGAGTAGTTATAGACTTTTTAGCGTGTGATATGTCAGCACACGCCAGTCGAGAAGAGGAAATTTTCTTAAGATGAGAAGTTATCTGATTGGTTCGATTCTAGTCGCCGCGACGGCGGTAACCGCGGTATCGCTGTTGGCCCAGGAAGCCCCAGCGCCAGCCCCGGGAGCGCCCGGCGCCAATGCCGGACGAGCAGGCGGACGCGGGCGTGGCGGGCCACCTCGTCCTCCCGCCGGTCCGACCCCCCATCTGCCAAACGATCCATACCTCGGCGCGAATGCCGGCAAACCCGACCTGGGCGGTAATTCGCAGAGTATCAATGCGAAGATGCGGGGAATCTGGCAGGTTCCGTACATCATCGACATGCAGAAGCAGGGGTGCGCCGTGGAAGACGAAGCCTGCATCAAGAGCGCGGGCCGCCAGCACACCATCCCGGTGCAAGTTCCCTTCAACGCTCTCGGGAAAAAGCTGTTCGATGAAGCCACTGCCACCAATTCAAAAGAGGATCCCGAAGGCTTTTGCCTGCCTCCTGGCGTGCCCCGCATGATGTACACACCCTATCCCACGGAGATCTTCCAGCTACCGGAACGAATCGTGTTCGTATATGAAGGGGGCGCCCACGTCTGGCGCAACATCTGGATGGATGGCCGGGAGCAGCCGAAGGACCCAAATCCCGACTATCTCGGATATTCGGTCGGCAAGTGGGAGGGCGATACGCTGGTCGTCGATACGATCGGCTTCAACGACAGGACCTGGCTCGATGCTGCCGGCCATCGTCACGGCGAAAAGCTGCATGTCACCGAGAAATTCACCCGCACCGATTCGAATACGCTTAAAGTCGAAGCGACCATCGACGACCCGGATTACTATACCAAGCCGTGGACGGTCGTTACGTTCGCCAACTGGTATGCAAATCAGGAAATCCTGGAGTACATCTGCCAGGAAAACAATCGCGACCTGAAGCATCTTGTCGGTCAGGGCAGCAAGTAACGGCGCCATGAATTTCAGACTGTCCGCGGCGGCAATTCTCACGATGCTCGCCGCGGCGGTCTTCGCCCAGAACCCCGGCGTCCAGCGTACGATCGTCCAGCGGGGCGACGTCTCGGTGCCCGGCCGGGAAGCGGTGATCGCGCACGTCGAAATCGCCCCAGGCGCTTCGGTCGGGCGCCACACCCATCCCGGCGAAGAGATCAGCTACGTCACCGAGGGCGAAGGGGAACTGCTCATCGAAGGGCAACCGGCGCGCAGGATCAAGGCCGGCGACGGACTCATCGTTCCGGCCGGCGCCAAACACGATGCGCGCAACACCGGGACGAAGCCGTTGAAGATTGTCGCGGTCTATCTGGTCGAAAAGGGAAAACCGCTGGCCACCCCGGCTCCCTGACGCGTACTTCTCTGACGTTTACTTCTCTGGCGCTTACTTCTCTGGCGCTTACTTCTTTTTCACCTTCGCTATCGGCGCGGGGCCGATGCGCTCGATCGTCACGCTGATCAGTTTTACCGGGTTGACCGGCTTATCGCCGTGCAGCGGCGCTCTGGCGATCGCATCCACCACATCCTGCCCTCTCACAACCTGGCCGAAGATCGTGTATTGCTGATTCCACGGAGCCACCAGATCGTCCGTGATGAAGAACTGGCAGGCTCCGGAATCGGGCTGTCCGCTGTTGGCTACCGCCAGCCGGCCGACGCGATCGAAACTCAGGCCGATCAGAAGTTCGTCGGGGACGGTGACGCCGCAGTCATGGGCGCTGGTTCCTGTCGGATCGCCCGACTGAATCATCTGCCCGCGCAGGACGCGGTGAAACGTGAGGTTGTCATACATCGGGCGCTTGACCATCGACCTCGTCACCGGGTCGCGCCACGCTTTTGTACCCTGCGCCAGCCCCACGAAGTTAGCCACTGAATGCGGCGTGTATTTCTCGTACAGAACGGCGACGATCATTCCCTTCGACGTGTTGAACCTGGCGTAGAGGCCATTCGGAAGGGGAGCCGCGGGCTTATCCGCGAGCGACGCGGTGGCTATCAGGAGCAGAACCCAGATGTGCTTCATGACGAGGCGTAAAGAAAATCATAACTTGTCCGAGACCGGCGGGCGCAGCCCGCACGCAATTGATTCAGGATAGAATCCAATAAGCGAAAATGAGAACCTCGTTCATCACCTTGTCGACCGGGGCCCTGCTGCTGGCCTCTCTTGCGCCGGCTCAGACCTCCGGCGCGCACTGGGTTGCCACTTGGGCTGCGGCGCAACTACAGCCTCGCGTCGGGCCGCCGCCGCAACCGCAGGCAGCGGCTGCGAATGCGGCTCCTCGCCCCGCGCCGCCTCCGATCGCTTTTAACAATCAGACCGTACGCATGATTGCGCGCAGCAGCCTTGGCGGCAACCGCGTGCGCGTGGAACTGTCAAACGTATTCGGAACAGCTCCGCTGGCGATTGGCTCGGCCCATATTGCGCTGCGCAGCAAGGACTCGGCAATCGCCGCCGGAACAGACCGGCCGCTGTTGTTCAACGGAAAAGCCTCGACCACCATTCCTCCGGGAGCGGTCATGCTCAGCGATACGGTGGATCTTGACGTGCCGAAACTGACGGATCTCGCGATCAGCGTATATGTCCCCGGCGAGACCGGCCCGGCCACCACCCACTCATTGGGCCTGCACACGACTTACATCTCGAAACAGGGCGATTTTGCCGACCAGCCGGAGTTCACGGACGCGATCACCTCGCAATCGTGGTACTGGCTTTCCGGCATCTATGTTCTCGCGCCGCCGGATGCCGCCACCATCGTCGCTTTCGGCGATTCCATTACAGACGGCGCCACGTCAACGGCCAACACCGATCGAAGCTGGCCCAGCGTTCTGGCGCAGCGGCTGCTCGCCAACCCCGCGACGGCCGATGTCGCGATTGTCAATGAAGGCATTTCCGGCAATCGGGTGCTGGGCGACGGAGCCGGCGTAAGCGCCCTGGCCCGATTCGATCGCGATGTTCTAAGTGTCCCCGGCGTGAAGTGGGTCACGATCATGGAAAGCATCAACGATATCGGCATCGCCACTCGCCGGGGAGCACCGGCTGGAGGCATTTCCGCGGAAGCGCTCATCGGCGGCCTGCATCAATTGATTGAGCGCGCCCATCTGCACGGCATCAAGGTCGTCGGATGTACGCTGACTCCCTACATGGGCGCCGCGTATTCCAGCGAGACAGGCGAAGCGATACGGGAAGCGGTCAACGATTTCATCCGCACCGGGGGCCAGTTCGACGCCGTGTTCGATTTCGACAAAGTGACCCGCGATCCCGCCAATCCGAAGCAATTTATTCCGGGGTTCAACAATACGGATCATCTCCATCCGAACGACGCCGGTTACAAGGCAATGGCGGACTCAATCGACCTTTCGATATTTGCCGCAACAAAGCGCTGATCGATTCGAGTACCAGCATGCGGCGAAGCCGGGCGGAAAGGCCGCAGCCCGTGGCTCAACCTTCCACGGGCCCGCGGCTCGAAACCGTGCTGTAAGAGACATGCGGGTGGGGATCCGATTTCGGTCCGGACCACCCCTGCGTCGCCCATGTATCGGCAAGATCTTCTATCCTGCGCGCACCATTTGCCTTCATCAGATCGACCACCTCGCTCTCCATCGGATCATTGACCTCCGCTACCAGAAGCAATTCACCCTGGCGCACCGCCTCCTCATAGAGCGGCGCCTGCTCGTGCGAAATCGCCATGTTGCGGAGAGCGGAAATGACTCCGCCCGAAGCCGCGCCGATTCCAAGCCCCGCCAGCACATTGACGATAGCGCCGCCGGCGAGGATCGGCCCGACGCCCGGGATCGCCAGCGCCACGAGGCTGGCTACAATCCCGACGCCTCCGCCGAATGATGCTCCGGATGCGGCTGCGGCGCCCGCGCTTCGGGCGGCTTGCTTCGATTGCTCGAGATACTCCTTGTGGCGATTCTGATCGTTGCCGGCGATGATGCTGATAGCTTCTCCCGGGAGCCCAATCCTGTGGAGTTCGCCAACCGAATGTTCCAACTGGGGTATGGACGGAAATACACCGATCACGGTTTTCATTCAGGTCTCCCGAAAATGTAAGGCACGATCCCGGCCAAACGATCCCGGCTACAGTATGAATTGGCCCGGATCCTTGCGATTGAAAGCTCCTGCGACGAAACCGCCGCAGCAGTGATCGAAGACGAAACGCGCGTTCTCTCGAACATCGTTGCCAGTCAGTTTCCCGTGCATGGAAAATATGGCGGCGTGGTTCCGGAACTCGCCTCACGCGAACATCTGGGCGCCATCGTGCCCGTGGTTCGGGAGGCGCTCGAATCCGCGGGAGTGAGGTACCAGGAGCTGGATGCCGTAGCCGCAACCTGCGGCCCGGGGCTGGCCGGATCGCTGCTGGTCGGCCTCACATACGCGAAGGCCATTGCCTTCGGGACGGGCATTCCGCTGATCACGGTAAACCACCTGGAGGGCCATATTCACGCGGTGATTCTGGAGGCGCGCACTCAAGGCAACCCGGTCGAGTTTCCCGCGCTCGCCCTGATCGTCAGCGGCGGACACACACATCTGTTCGAAGCGGCCGAAACCGGTCGGTACCGCTTGCTCGGAAAGACACGCGACGACGCCGCGGGCGAAGCCTTCGACAAGGCCGCGAAACTTCTCGGCTTCGGTTATCCGGGCGGCCCCGTGATCGACCGCATCGCGCCCCTTGGAGATCCTCGCGCGGTTCGCTTCACCCTGGCGAACATGAAGGGTAACAAGCTCGATTTCAGCTTCAGCGGACTCAAGACCGCAGTCGTCCGCTGGGTGGAAGGGCACGATATGGCGGACGAAATTGAAGTGCGCAAGCGCCTGCTACGGCTCCAGCCGCAGCCGTCTGTTGAGGAGTGGCTGGAAGTCACTCCGCAACGCACGCGCGATCTGCTGGCGAGTTTTCAGCACACCGTGATCGAAGAGTTGCTCCGGCGCGCAGCGAGCGCAGCCGATAAGGTGGAAGGCGTTCGTTCGCTGATCGTCTCGGGTGGAGTTGCATGCAATTCGGGCTTGCGGGCGGCCGCGAACCAGTCGAAGGTTCGATTACCCGTATTCTTTCCGACGGCCGCTCTTTCAACCGACAATGCGGTGATGATCGCCGCCGCCGCGTTCCCGAAGTTCCGGCGTGGCGAATTTGCGCGGCTGGATGCCGCGGCGGAGCCGAACCTGACTCTGGCTTGAAGTTCGGCTTCAACCCGCTCAGGATTCGAAAGGAACGATGACCGCCGATGTGGCGTCGGCCGCGGTCGGAAACACGGTGAACAGCGGCTTCGCCCGCACCTTGCCCAGCGCTCCCGGATCGCGATCGAGGACCGTTGATATTCGCGCTACAGAAACATTCCCCGTCCGCCGGTCGAGCACGAGAGCGTACTCTCCATCGGGCGTGAGCAGCAATTCAGCCGGGTTTTCGCCCACATGTACGGAGGCTACCCGGCTGCGCGTTTCAATGTCCAGGATCGTGAGGTCGCCGCTTTCCATATTGGTCACGAAGAGCAGGTTGCGACTCTCGGAGACCGCCATCGCCCAAGGTGTGCGCCCGGCCAGAATCGTCTGATCCACTTCATTCTGAAACGGGCTCACGATGGCCACTGCATCTTCGCCCGCGCCGGTGACGAACAACTGTCCGCCGTCGGCATTGAAACAGAAGCGCGAGGGCGAAATGGGCAAAGGCAGCCGAGCCAGCAATCTTCCGGTGGCGCAATCGATGGAGACGATCTCGCGCGAAGCCGCAGCCCCGGCCAGGATCGTTTGCCCGTCCCGCCGAAACCGCAGCCCTGCGCAGGGCGCGCCGACATCGATGATTCCCGCCAGCTTCAGTTCGGGCAAGGTGACGCGAGCGACCGAATTCCTGGCAGGAAGCGCGACGGCGACTTGTCCCTCGTTGATATCCAGATCCGACGCGGTGGCAGGCAAAGCCAGGCGAGCCATTACGCGGTTCCGGGACAGATCGACCGTGACGAGCAAATTCGGCTCTTCCGTGGCGATGACCGCCGTCGTACCGTCCGGCGCCAGACGGACGGCGACCGGCTTTCCCGGCAACCCGATTCTTCCGGACACGCGAAGCCGGCGGGGATCGATCCGGATCAGGGCTTGCCCGTCATGGCACGCGGCGAATACGCTGTCTCCGGAGTGAAATAATTGCTCGGGAGCATGCGGGAGGGGAATATTCGTCACCCTCCGAAAGAACGCGAGATCGGCCACCGCGACCGATTTGCCACTGCGGCTGGAAACGAATAGCCAGCCATGGTACCGCGATGCGCGTTTACGGCTGCAGGCAGACGCGGTGAGCACAACAAGATGTAACTGAACGAGTAAGTGGTGACAGAAAAAAAACAGAGAGT
>CAWBIS010000308.1:0-22782 GCA_963788485.1 Terriglobia bacterium | reverse complement strand
CCCCCTTGAAACGCCAGCGCCGCGACGTTCGTCAGAAGCTCGGTTCGCGCGCTGACCTGCGCGGTGCGCGCCCGAGCCAGGTCCCGCTGTGCGGAGGACACATCGAGAAAGCTTCTTACGCCATAATTGTAAGCTTCCACCGCCGCCGCGTACGATTGGCTGGCCGCGGTAAGAAGCGCATCCGCCGCTTCCTGCCGGCGCAAAGAGGTCCTGACGTTGGTATAAGAAACCCATACTTCGTTTTCTATCCGGTCCCGCACGGAGTCCAGAGTCGCTCCCGCTTCGCGGCGCTCCGACCGCGCGCGTGCCAGATCCTGACTGCGCGCGCCTCCGTCGAAAATGGTCCAGTTGAGCTGGAGCTGGACATTGTAAGGTTCTACCAGAGCGCTCAGGATCGGGCCGGTCAGACCCTGTTGGGCATAGAGCTTGCGCGTCCCCCTGTCTCCTGAAAACGAAAGCGTGGGATAAAACGCGGAACGAGCCTCCCGGATGTTCGCGTCCGCCGCTTCCAGCTGCGCAGCCTGGGCGAGCAGATCGGGCCTGCGCGTCATTGCGCGTTCAATCAGATTCTGGACGGGTTCGGCAACGGCCTCGGGCACCGGAACCTGGGAAACGTCCTGAACGTTGAGTGGCGCCGCCGGAGAAATGCCGAGAGCCTTTAACAGCGCTCCCCGGGCGAGGTCCTTGTCGCCTTCGACGGAGGCAAGTTCGTATTGCGCCTGGGCGGTTGCCGCGCGTGATTCGAGGGCGTCCGGCAACGTGGCCAGGCCGTTGGCGAGCCGCTCCTCCACCGATTGCTGCACCGTGCGCGCGTCGGCGAGCGTCGCTTGGGCGGCCTGCTCGCGGCCGGTCGCATCGAGAAGAGCGTAATACAACGAAGCGACTTCAAAGATGAGCCGCCGATGCGTATCGTTGAACGTGAAATCGGCGGAGATAAGGCCCGCCCTGGCGAAATCAATGCGCGCCCGGCGTGCGCCAAAATCGAGGATCGTCCACGACAGGTCGAGACTGGCGGAAAAGGCTTCCACCTCCTCCCGGTAAAAGGCGCCGAAGAAGAAGGTATAGCGGCTGGCCGAGGTAGCCGCGAGGGTGCTTAACGTGGGAAACAGAGCGCTGCGGGCAATCCCCGCTGCCGCCGCCTTTTGTTTCGCGCGCTCCCACGCGGCGCGGGTCTCGGGATTATGCCGCTCCGCCAGGTCGACCAGTTCCGCCAGAGTATAGAGCTTGTTCGGATCGGGAGGTTCGACGTTCGTCATGGCTCGCCCCGCTTCCGTCTGCACGCGCGACGCGCCGGGGACTTCCCATAGCCGATCAGGGGACGGCGGCGCTTTCTGGGCCGGGAGCAGATTGACGCCGGGCAGACAGGCCGCGGTCATGACGACGAAGCAGCGGAGCCGCAAAGACACACCTTCTACTTCGCCCGTGGAACCCGCAAAGTTACGGCGCGCGTGACTTCCTCCGCGCGACGAGCGAAGAATCAAACGGAGCAAATTCGGGAAAGGAGGACGCGCGAATGCATTCAGGTTACTGGCTGGAATTCTGGTGGATGTTCCCGATAGCACTCGGTATTTGTATTACGGTTTGAACGCTCGGAGTATCGGGGGCCGTGATTTTTGTCCCCTTCTATACAATCGTCTTCCCTCTCCTCGGTTACCATCTGGAACCGGTTCAGGCGGTGGAGGTAGGACTGTTGACCGAAATCTTCGGATTCATCAGCTCGACGTCAGCCTTCTGGCGTGCGGGATTGATCGATTTCCAGATTGCGGGATTTGCTGTCCTTTTCGCCGCTCCAATGGCGGTGCTGGGCGGCTATTCCTCCCACTTCATTCCCGCACAATGGATGCTGGTGGCGATCGGAATGGGACTGATGGGCTTCTCCTGGATGTTGTTTCGCGAAGGCGACGAGGCCCTCTCGAACGTCGGCTCCACGCATGACAAAACTGGCGAACTCTCGCGCTCAGCCGGATTGAAACGGCATACGGACAAGCGCGGGCGCGTGTATCATTACCGGGTTCTGAACGATTTCTGGCGGGGCAGCGCCGCCTCGATCGGCGGTGTTTTCCAGGGGCTGGTGGGGTTCTCGGCGGGCGAGTTGAGCACCGTGGAACAGGTGCTGCGCGGGATGCCCGTGCGCATGGCCGCGGGAAATTCGCACCTGATCATTGCCGGTGCTTCCATTACCGCCGCTGTCACGCATCTCGGAGTCAGCGCGGCCATGGGAACTCGGGTGCCCTGGAATATTCTGGCTGCGACGATTCCCGCCGTGCTGATCGGCGGCCAGCTCGCCGCCCTCGTAGCGGGCCGAATACCGCAGCATAGTCTGCGTCTCGTGTTGTCGGTCTTCCTGTTGTTTGTCGGCGGCATCAGCCTTTATCGCGCGTCTTCCGCGACCCGTTTGCCTATCCTCAACTGGACGCTTCTCGCGATCTTTGTGTTCTTCCTGGGCGCGCTGGCATGGTTCATGGTGCGTGAGCGTGGCCGTCGGCCGGAGGTAAAAAAGAGCTGTTGCTCAAGCGGTTCGTGCACGGGTATTTGAACGGCGGGCTCGGATGCTCGTTTCCCGGGAAAACGAACAATCCGGCAAAACGTACAATAGCGATGCGACGTAATGCCTCACCACTCCGAACCACGCTGGGAGCGTTTTCTTCAAAACCCCTCGCTTGAGATTGACTCGATCCCGGCGAAGGCTCACACGGGTCAGACGATCCTTGTAACCGGGGCGGGTGGGTACATCGGGTCGGCGCTGGTCAAGGCAATCGCCCGAGCCGAGCCCCGTCACCTTATTCTGCTGGATTCTTCCGAACACAACCTGTTTGAGATCGATCAGTACCTGGGTTCGGTGCTTAGCCACATTGCTCGTTCCGCCGTGCTCGGGAGCGTTGGCGACCGCGTGCTTCTTGATGACCTTTTCGCCCGCTTTCATCCTGAGATCGTCTATCATGCCGCGGCTTTCAAACACGTTCCCTTACTCGAATTCAATCCCATCGCGGCGGTGCGCAACAATGCGATCG
Organism: Terriglobia bacterium; assembly: GCA_963788485.1. Classification (GTDB taxonomy): domain Bacteria; phylum Acidobacteriota; class Terriglobia; order Bryobacterales; family Bryobacteraceae; genus BOG-234. The sequence goes on along the minus strand of CAWBIS010000308.1, from coordinate 19,771 downwards.
GCACCCATGTTCTGGCGCAAGCTGCGATGCGCCATGGAGCCTCGCGTCTCGTTCTGGTTTCCACCGACAAGGCGGTCAACCCGCACAGTATCATGGGCGCGTCGAAGCGCATGGCCGAACTGACCATTACATCCATGAGCGGCCCGGCTTGCCGGATGAACGCCATCCGCCTCGGCAACGTCATCGGCTCTCCGGGCAGTGTGGTGCCGATTTTCCTGAAGCAGATCGATGACGGTGGGCCAGTAACTGTTACGCATCCGGAGACGACGCGCTGGTTTTTGTCGCTGGGCGAAGCGGTGGAGGCGATTCTTTCCTGCGGCAGAGCCGTATGCGGCGGAAAAATCCTTTTACCCGAATTGGGCGGACCTGTGCGCATCGCGGATTTAGCCGAATTCCTGATCGCGTCGCGCGAAATCCCGATCGTATTCACCGGCCTTCGTCCCGGCGATAAACTCACGGAAGAACTGATTTCGGCGGCCGAGATCGAAGAGGGCATGGCCGAACGTCTTCGCATCGTTGGATCCCGAAAGCTCTCGTGCGCCGAACTGGAAGACAGCATCGAGCGGCTTTCCGAGCATATTGCCGCGAACGATGCCGCCGGGTTGGTCCGCGAAGTATCGCGCATGGTTTCGGAATACGTACCGGGCAGCCCGTTGCCCAGGTCAGGCCGATGAAACGGAAGATCGCGGTCGTCACCACTTCGCGCGCCGATTACAGCCTGTTGTATTGGCCTCTGCGCGACATGGCTGCACATCCGGATCTCGATCTGAAGATCATTGCGCTGGGTCCGCACTTATCGCCGGAGTTTGGTTCGACGATTCGCGAAATCGAGCGCGATGGATTTTGCCTCGATGCGCGAATCGAGTGCCTGATGAGTTCGGACAGCGATATCGGCATGGCCAAAACCATAGGCGTGGCCACCCTGAGCCTGGCGGATTACCTGGGGCAACTGCGCCCCGACCTGCTGGTCCTTACCGCGGACCGTTATGAAATGCTCGCGCCCGCCGCGGTCGCGCTGGCGCTGCGCATACCCATCGCACATATCGAGGGCGGCGAGATCAGCGAAGGCGCCATTGACGACGCGGTTCGCAATGCCCTCACCAAGTTGAGTCACCTTCACTTCACGTCGACTGCGCCGGCGCGTGCCCGGGTCATCGCGATGGGCGAGGAGGAGTGGCGCGTTCATTGCACCGGAGCCGCGGCTCTCGATCACCTGCGGCGCAGCACCCTGTTGAGCCGGGGACAGGTCGAGACGCACCTCGGCATCGATCTCAATGGATCAACCGCTGTGGTCACGTTCCACCCGGTTACGATCGTGCAAGACACCACGCGGGAAGCCGATGCGCTCCTGGCTGCGCTCGAAACCATGCCGGAAAAACTGCTCTTCTGCTATCCGAACGCGGATGCCGGCAGCCGGATTCTGATCGAGCGAATGGAAGCGCTGGCACGCACGCGCGGCCATGCCAAAGTTTTTGTGAATCTCGATCCCATCGTTTACTGGAGCCTGTTGCAATACGTCGATTTCCTGCTGGGTAATTCCAGCAGCGGGATAATCGAAGCGGCTTCGCTCGAGTTGCCCGCTGTCAACGTCGGCATGCGCCAGCGCGGTCGTGAGCGCGGCCGCAACGTTCTCGACGCCGAACCGGCTGTCGAATCCATCCTGAAATATACCGGGATCGCGCGAAGCGAATCATTTCGGCAGTCGCTTAAAGGCATGGAAAATCCCTATGGCGACGGCCGCGCTTCGGGCCGGATCATCGAAGTGCTGGCGTCGACGCCATTGGGTGAGAAGCTTCTGATCAAGAAATCCAGATGAGAATCCCTCTCTCGGCTCCCGACATTACCGAGGCGGACATCGAGGCCGTTGTGAACGTGTTGCGAACGCCGCGGCTGAGTATTGGTCCGCGGATGGCCGATTTCGAAGAGTCGATCGCGAACTTCGCAGGCGTCCCTCATGGCGTAGCTGTCAGTTCGGGAACCGCGGGATTGCATCTCTGTTTTCGCGCGCTGGGAATCGGCGAAGGCGACGAAGTGATTGTGCCGTCGTTTACGTTTATCGCGGCGGGCAACGCCATCCTTTACGAGCGCGCCAGACCGGTATTCGTCGATATCGATCCGGTCTCGTTGAATCTCGATCCTTTGCGCATCGAAGCTGCCATCACCCCAAAGACTCGGGCCATTCTCGTGGTGCATACCTTCGGCTGGCCGGCAGCCATGGGCGCCATTCTGGAGATCGCGCGTAAACACGGCTTGCCCGTGATCGAAGATGCATGCGAGGCGTTGGGCGCTCAGTATCGGGGGCAGAATGTCGGCGGCCTGGGCGATCTCGGCGTGTTTGCGTTCTATCCGAACAAGCCGATCACCACCGGGGAAGGCGGCATGGTCGTCACGCGACACGCCGGCCTGGCCGACACCCTGCGCGCGCTGCGCAACCAGGGGCGAAAAGCGGACGATGGCTGGACCGGGCATCGACTCCTCGGCTACAACTACCGACTCTCCGAAATCAACTGCGCCCTGGGTTACACGCAAATGCAGAGATTTCCCGCCATTCTGGAACAGCGCGCGGCCGTCGCAGCCTGCTACGCGAAGCAGCTTGGGGAAATCGCCGGAGTGATTGCGCCGCCGCTGAATATTCCGGATGGCCGTCTGTGCTGGTTCGTTTATGTGGTTCGTCTCGCCGCGCAATTCACCCGCGCCGACCGCGATGCCATCTGCGCTCGTCTTATCGCGCAGGGAATCGAATGCGGCCGTTACTTCGCGCCATTGCATCTCCAGCCGCTTTTCGCGCCATTCGCAGAGGGTGCCGATCTGAGCAATACAGAGCAGGTGTCGGAACGGACGCTGGCGCTGCCATTTTTCAATCGGCTCACGGAAGATCGGGTTGCCGACGTGTGCCGAAACCTTCAGGACGCGGTTCGAGGCGCAAGAACGTAAAGCAAGTGTCCTTCGAACTCGGATCGCCGAGTCTCACCAGTCGCGTAATCCACCACAAACCGACTCTCAATGTTCAGCCCCGCTTCGCGGCAGAGCGAACGGACTTCTTTGTCGGTAAATACGTGTCCCATGGTCGTGCACATCAGTTCCCCGATCCTCCACGTAACCGGGACATCCCCATTCGTTGCGTGCCAGGCCAGCCGGTCGCGGAGATAACGCATGGCGGTTATCAATAATCCATAGTGCCGGGCGTTGTAGCGATGATTCACGTCGATGAAAGCCTTGCCCCCGGGAATCAGCAGACGAGCGATCTGGCGCAGAACTTCAAGCCTTTTTGGGGCCGGGAAGATGTGGCCGAGCACGTTCCATAGACAGAGAATCACGTCGAACTCTCCCTCGGTCCGATCCAGATCTTCCGCTCGCAGAGTCCAGACCTGGACATCGGGCGGAAGCCGGCTTTGCATTGCAGCGGCAGGTTCGAGGAGCACGAGTTTCGCGATGCCCCGGCTCTGTGCAATGCGGAGCGCGCGGGAGCCATCGCCGCCGCCGACATCCAGCAGAGAGCGGCTGCCTGGCAGAATATTATCGATAATCAGCCGTTCGATGGCGTCCAGATAGGCCCGGCGCTGTTCCGCCAGATCCGCGTAGATTGGCGCAATGCGGTTATAGGCCGCGACGGGATCCAGCGGAAGGCTCATGCTGGTGGACATTGTGACAGACTGTCAGTGAACGGCGTGAACGAACTCCTGAGACTTTCAGCCACGCAGCAAGGCATTCTTATACGTCAGCGCAGGATATCATCGGCCGAACTGATAAAGGCTCATCTGGAGCGCATTGCGGCCGTCAATCCCGACATCAATGCGGCCGTTGAGGTCTTGCACGACAGGGCCACTGCCGAGGCGCACGCCGCCGATGAGGCGATCGCCCGGAACGAAATCCGCAGCCCTTTGCACGGCGTGCCTTTCAGTATCAAGGACTCGATTGAACTGGCGGGTACCAGATGCACGGCGGGCACGATGGGAAGGGCCGGCGCGCCGAAATCCACGGAAGATGCAACTCTCGTTGCACGCCTGCGTGCCGCGGGTGCGATTCCGATCGCGAAGACCAACCTTCCCGACTTGCTGTTTGCTTTCGAAAGCGACAACCTCATTTTCGGAGCGACCAATAATCCATATGACGTCGCGCGCACATCCGGCGGCAGCAGCGGCGGTGAAGCGGCGCTGATTGCCAGCTGCGGATCGCCTCTGGGTCTTGGCAGTGACGCCGCGGGCAGCGTGCGTCTGCCGGCCGCATTCTGCGGCATCGCCGGACTCAAACCGACTTCGGGCCGGCTGCCGCGCGGCGGCCATTTTCCTCCGGCGGGTGGCTGGATCGAAGCCTTGTGGCAGATCGGGCCGATGGCACGCCAGGTGGAGGACCTGTCGCTCGCGATGACGCTGCTCACAGGCCTCGACGGCCGCGATCATACGGACGTGGATACACCGTTCGCCGACCCCGCACGGGTCGACCGACTGGCATTGCGGGTCGCATTCTTCACGGACAACGGATTCGTGGCAGCCGACGCCGACGTGTCGCACGTCGTTCGCAACGCCGCTGTCTTTCTGGCGAAAGAAGGCATTCGGGTGAAAGAAGATCGTCCCGGTTGTCTGGAGAATGCGTACGATCTGGAGATGAAGCTGCTTGGGGCGGACGGGGGCGATTCGCTTTGGCAGTATCTCGAGCAGTTGGGTTCGACCAGGGTGCACCCGCTGCTTCGCGGCTGGCTGGAGAAACTGGCTCCGTATCGTGTGGATCTGGCGGGTTTTCAGCGCTACTGGGGCGAGTGGGATTGTTATCGATCGGAGATGACTGCGTTTTTTCAGAATTACGATGTGATTCTCTGCCCCGTCTATATACACGCCGCGCTGCCGCACGGGACGTCGACCCTCGATGAAAACTTTCGCGGCTTCAGCCACACCATGGCTTACAACGTAACGGGCTGGCCCGGTGCGGTTGTACGATGCGGCGAAACCGCATCTGGCTTGCCCATCGGAGTGCAAATCGTCGCTCACCCCTGGCGCGAAGATGTCGCCCTGGCGGTTGCCGGATGGCTTGAAGAAGCGTTCGGTGGCTGGAAAGCCCCCGGGTTGTGTAGTGCAGATTGACAATCTGCGGCCGACAGGTGATCGGCCTCTGCGGGCCCGCTCTAACGGCCAGGCGAATTACCGGATCTCATCACAATCCCTTTACTCTCGTCGATCGTGATGAACTGATTCGCCGAAATCCCATCGAAATTCTGCTTCGTCCCGCTTGGCCACTCCACCTGAATCGATTTCACCCTGGTATCTGCGCCTAAGCCGAAGGTCAGCGCGAGATCGCTCTGCGACGCGTATGACGACCCGCTCCGCACCATGTTCCACTGCTTGCCGGACGCACTGTCAATACGCACCACAGCGCCGATCCCATCGCGATTCGATCTGGTTCCCACCATCCTGACGCTCAACCAGCGATTGCGATTGCCGCCATCGTTGCGCAACAAACGCGCTGGACCGTTGTTGACGGAGAACAGCACGTCCAGATCGCCGTCGTGATCGTAATCGCCGAAAATGGCGCCCCTCGCCACCATGGGGACTGTGAAAGCCGCGCCGACCTTGGCTGAAACGTTCTCGAACGTTTTACCCGCCAGATTGCGGAATAGCAGCGGCGGCTCCTTATAGTTGATCTTCGGCTGCACACGGCCGATTTCTTCCTCGATGTGCCCGTTAGCCGTCAGGATGTCCGGGTACCCATCGAGATCGTAATCGAAGAAGAACGCACCGAAGGTCAGCGAGAGCAGGCTCTCTCTGCCCACCGTGGAACGCGGCGCCTCGTCCACGAACAGGCCCTTGCCTTCGTTGTGATAGAGCCCCAGCATCTGGTTCGAGAAATTGCCCACAAGAAGATGCGGGCGGCCGGAACGATCGTAATCGGCCCAATCGGTTCCCATGGCGCCGCGCGCCACGCCGTCTTCGCCAAACGCAATCCCCGCCGACATGCCCAGTTCGCCAAATGTACCGTTATGGTTGTTGTGGTAAAGCTTGTTGGGCTGGGTGTCGTTGGTTACGAACAGGTCGGGCCAGCCGTCGTTGTCATAGTCGATGACCGTTACCCCGAGCGCCTTACTGGTCGTGTCGCCCAGCCCCGACTTCACAGTTGCGTCTTCAAAGCGGCCACCGCCCAGATTATGGTATAGCTTGCTCTGCGTACCTTTATAGGATTCGGGCGTGCAGTAAGACTTGGTCGAACCATCCAGTGAGCACCACAGATCAATCTTCGGCGTCCATTGCACGTAATTGGCTACAAAGAGGTCGAGCTTGCCATCCCTGTCGTAATCGAGCCACGCCGCGCTGGTTCCGAAGCTGGCATTGTGAATGCCCGAAGACCTGGTGACATCCCTGAACTTTCCGCGGCCCTCATTGTGAAACAAGTGGTCGCCATCGAGAGCCGTAATGTAGAGATCGTCGCGCCCATCGTTATCGAAATCCCCGACCGCGACCCCGATGCCGTACATCTCGACGTCCAGGCCGCTTCCCGCCGTGATATCGGTAAAGGTACCGTCGTGGTTGTTCCGGTACAGCGCGCACAAGGACCTCCTGCCGCGTGGAGTCCAGTCCTTGCCGTTCACCAGCAGGATATCGATCCAACCATCCCCATCGGCGTCGATGAAAGCGGCGCCGGATCCCAGCGTTTCCGGAAGATACTTCTTGCCGGCCTTACCCGCGTTATGCACAAAGTGAATGCCCGCGGCCGCGGTGACATCCGTGAATCTGACGGCCGGCGTTTCCGCCCTATTCGCGGCCCCCGCGGCAAGAAAGCAAAAACCGGCGATCGCTACGATGAGCTTCACTAAAAGCCTCCTCGCGTTTCGCGCGACGAGTTGGCCAGCGTCACGCTCTCGTGATCGTGAATACTCTGTCTCTCGTTATTATCTTCGGGGCTGATCCTGCGTCTTATGGCCGTAATCGCTTGCGAGGATTCCTCGGCCTTGAAACGGCGGAAGAGCTTCTCTTCGCGTTCCGCCGCGGCTGTATCGCCGAGGCCGCGATACGCCAGCATCAAAGTATAGTGCATCTGCAGATCCTCGGGATCGACTGCATATGCGTGCTGCAGCGCATCCACGGATTCTTTGTATTTCCGCTGCAGAAAAAGAATGCGTCCGACCTGGTCCCACACCACCCTGTCCCGGGGATACTTCGACGTTGTCACGGCCAGCGATTTCAGCGCCGCATCATAATCGCCATTGGCTTTCTCAATCAGAGCCTTGAAGTAATAAGTACGTCCCAGAGACGGGTTGATCGCCAGCGACTTCTGAATAAAAGGTTCCGCTGCCGAGGTCTCGCCTTCCTGAATCAAAGCGCGGGCGACATTCAACCATCCATCCGCATAACCCGGTTCGGCCTGTGTCACCTTCGTAAACGCGTACTCCGCACCCTTCAGATCGCCCTGCAAAAGCATGCCGATGCCCCAGTCGTTCCAGCGTTCGCGGTCCGCCTTCGCCGCGATTTGAGTCCATTGCGTGGCGGCCGGGTTATCGGTCACGCCAATCTTTGCTTCGGCACTGGCCAGAACGACGATCGGCAGGACCGGGATCTGGCCTTTCAACCGGCTCGAGACATTGGCCGGGACATTCGCTTTGTCGAAGCTGTATTCCAGACTGTTGTGATCCTGATCCAGCAGCGCCGGATCCTGTCCGGGCTCCGGCTTTCCCGCGAAGGCGAACTCGGTGTAGTAGCGCGAGAATTTGCGGTAGTTCAGTTTCGCGGTTAAAACAATCGGGCCTCGGGCGTCTTTAGGGATCCGCAGCAGGTAGTGAACCGTGTCCGCGGCGCCGGGCGGAATCTGGTGCGCATAGAGAGTACTGCGGGCCTGCCAGGCGTTCCGTTTATTTATCGGATTGCCCGCGCCATCGAGTTGATAAGCGCGATAGAAATGGGCGCCCGGCTCGACATCGCCTTTGCCGCCAACCTCCACTTGCCCGCTCCAGAAGACCGTTTTGCCGCTCGCATCCACGCCCTTCAGCTCAAGCCAGATGTCGAATGCATCGATCGTGCCACCGGGGAAGAAGTGGCCAATCTTCCGCGTTCGCACGACCACATCCACGCGAGTCGTCGATCCCGGCGTCAATTCCAGATTGGCCTTATCGATGGGTGCGGCAACCTTCCCCACCTCGCGGATGAAAGTATCGGCGGCTTGATCCGTTTCCTCTCCCGCCGCGATGCCCGACATAACCTGAGGGCCGGTCGCCGCGCGCCGGATCATCCGCGTCCCCTTCTTTTCATCCACGGGAACGGCGGCGAAGATATCGACCGTGATGAAGCCCGAGGTCAGGAATTTCTTCGTGGCTTCCAGTTGTTGCTCGTCCTCGTTCACAAATGGCACGGCGGTATTTGCGGCCGCGAAATTATGTGAATGAATCTTCCCGTTCCGATTGCCGGGCTCGGTGGAATCCACGAGCGGCATATGGCAATTGGCGCAATTCTGCGATTTCGGCGGGTAATAGAAAGACCGCGCGCCTTCGCCGAAGCCGCTCGCCTGCCAGTTATCGTAATCGTTGAACCCGCGGAACCAGCGGTAATTATTCACGGGCGCATCGAGATGGACCTTGTGGCACGCGGAGCAGAATTCGGACGGCGTGTCGCGCATGAACGGCTTCAAAAAGGTCCGGCGATGCGGCTCGGGATCGAGATAAGTCATGAAATCCACCAAGGTTTTGACAACCCTGTTCCTGCTGGTCATCAACTCGTGGAGCGCCGGGTACTCGATGGTGAATCCGCCATTGCCCATGGTGCTGTCCACATGCGCGATGGCGTGGCACGAGGTACAGGCGAGCCCGGCCTTCGCCTCGGGCGTATCGATTTGCTCTTTGATCGGCCGATCGAAACGGCCGTTGAAGAACACCGCGTGATCGTGACAGCCGGCGCACCATTTGCTCGGCTGCGGGCCCTTCACGTCCTGCATGTATTCGATGGCTTTGCGGTAAAACTGATTGTTGAACGACGCGAAGTGATGCATCGAACTTTTCCATTGTTCGTAGATCTGCTTGTGGCACTCCCCGCAGGTCGCGGAATCCATGAAGAAGTTTGACGGAATGATGCCGCCGACGTTGGTCTTCGCCGATGAGGGAAAGAACGGCGAACCAGGGCCGCCGCCTTCGCCCGACATATCGCTCGGAACCTGGATCGAGTTGGCGATGCGATTCAGAGGATTCGGGAAAGCCTTGCGGTACGCCGCCGCCGCGAGGGGCAAGCCCACCAGGACGATACACGCCACTTGAAACGCTTTGCGGAATCGCAGCCAGCCGCCTCCGTTTTCAGCAGCCTTCCTCCAGACCCACGGGATCAGGCATGCGACCCCGAGCGCCCCCGCTATGATGTGCGCCCACAGCACCCAGCGCAGTTCGATCAGGCTGCCTTTCCAGGTGATATACGCGCCGCCGAGAAACGACACCAGAAAGAAACCGAGCGCCGCTGGAGCGCCCTCCGCGAGATCGGGCGACCTTCGCATAAACCACAACAGCGCGATCGCGAGCGCCACTCCCAGCAACAGGTGGAGCAGCACGTTGCCCATGTACAAGACCGTCGGCGAGGCGAATGCGCTGAGATATCCCGCATTGACGAGCAACGCCAGAAAGCCGATTGCGATGTATTTTCCGAGCCGTGGATTCATGCTTTGGGTCACATTTTGAACAGCATCTCCAGATATCCGAATGTTCCATCTCTTCCCGCGGGGTAAATTGCCTTCATGACTGCAAGTCCCTGCATATAGCCAAAATACGCGGTGAAACTCGCGTGGCGGTTGGCGCGGTACTCCACCTGAGTATCGTAAAGATTCGCGAGCGACCGCGCGCCCGAAGTGGGCCGCCCTGTGTAGCCGAAGGTCCACGGCTGATAAACGCCGCCGCCCGAGTACCAGAAGTCGTTCGCGTTCTCCAGTCTCAACGAATGGAACTCGCTCGACACGGTTACTTTCGCGTGAGGCCTGAGCATGAGCGAACCGAATGCGTCCTCGTTGTTCATCATATTGAAGAACGGGGTGCGCGCATACAGTCTCGGCGTGGGCAGAATCTGGAAGAACGTTCCGTGCGTGTTGTCGTTCGCATTGCCATCGCCCGAACCCACAGCGAAGCCGGCCCGTATCCAGGGTTTGATCGCCGGAAGAATCGCGGGCTGGTATCCGGCTTCGACGTCGTACGCCCATGCCCATTGCGCTTGCGTCCCCCATCGGCCGGTCTGAACGACGCCCCAGCCGAGAGCGTCGAATGTGCCGGCACCAGTCTTCAGCGCGTGAATACTATCGGCGCCCCATGTCTGAATATGGATATTTTCGGTATCGCTCCTGCGCACGGCCGCGGGACGGTTATCGACCTTCAGAATGTGGCGGAAGTCGTCGTAATCAATCGCGAAGACGCGGGTATCAGCGGCGTGGGGACCGTGTCCCCATTCCTTCGTATAAGCGGCATAGCCGAATCCCACGCGATTCCATCCCCAACCGTCGGTCTGAAAGACGCCGCGTGTGGGCGTAGCCGCGAGGAAGGTGAAGTCGCTCGTTGGCTGGTTCCAGTCGTAGTGCAGGCCATCGAAACTTCGACCGACGTCGGAAAAGGCGAAGGTCCCGATCAGCCTCGCGCCGATGCGATCACTCTTCAGCCGGGCGAGAGTCTGATTCCTGGGGGTCAGTTCCAATCCGTCGTTGAACTCGAAGCGCCCGGACTGAAAGGTTTGCGATCCCTGGTCGCCGAAGTGATAGCGTGCATAAAGCCGCCTGGGAAAAGCCATCGCCGCGTACTGACGATTGCCATTGGCCGCGAAGTAGTTCGACCCAAGCCCAAGGCCGCCCGCGGGAGCCGGCGCCGTGGCCCTGGTGGGCAGCCCCAGGAGGAACGGCACGGCGATCTCCTCGTCAAAGTCAAATGACTGCGTCTTCTCGGCGAAGTTCAGCCGCAGCAGATTGCCGGAGTAGGCGTACTCATTCTGGTAAGGCGCGGGCGCCTGAAACCAGTCCCACACGTAGACCCGCGATCGCAGGGTCGCGGTGATGTCCACATCGCCAAACTGAACCGCATCGGGGACGCTCTGCGCGCCGAGTGAAATGACGAACAGACCGAACGCAAATACCAGCTTTCGGATCGGCATCGCTCCCATCACAGCGATCCAGTCTATGGCGTGAAGCGGGGGAAGACACTAATCGTTTTCTACTATCGTCGTCGCCCTGGAGGCTCAGTCGAAGACGTTCGCCGGACGCGATAATGGGTCAGATTACACTCGACTCAGGATCCTGCCGAAATGCGCTTCGAATGCCAGTCCGGCTGCACGAAATGTTGTGAACAACAGGGCTTTGTTTATCTGACTGAAGCCGATATTCCGCGCCTGGCCGAGTTCCTGAAGATGACCATAGCCGCGTTCGAGCGGCGCTACGTTTACCGTACGCGCAACCTGCGTCGGCTGCGCGTTCCAAGACACGCGCAATGCGAATTCCTGCGGGAGGGCGGCTGTTCCGTGCATCCGGCCAAGCCGTTTCAATGCGCGGCCTTTCCTTTCTGGCCGGAACTGGTCGGGAACACGCGAAACTGGCGCAAGGCCGGCGAGTGGTGCCCCGGAATCGGCAAAGGCGAACTGGTACAAATCCAGATCGCGAGGGCCGTAGCCCGCGACATGCGCGATGCGCATCCCACGCTTTATTCTTAGGGTTTCCCTTACATCTTTTCCTGACGAAGGATAACTTTCGCCGCGGTGTTCATTCATAGAACAATTAAGCCTGGTGATCTCGCTTCGAAAACATATTGATGCGTACGCCGCGGACGCCGCGACTACGCCTGTAAAGGTGTATCGGGAGATTCTGGTCGCCATCGCGAGAGCGGCCGACGAGGCCACGCCCTACCTGGGAGACAGCTTCCAGCAACAGCTCCAGGCCCTTGGCGAAGCGCTGGGCGAGACTCCGCCGCCGGATCGAATTCGCGAGACCCATAGCGAGGCGAATCGTGAGATCGCTTTATGGAGCCAGGCGGCATCCGGGTATTTGGGAGAAAAGGCGAGGGAAGTCAGAGAGATCATGATCGCCGTCGCCAACGCCGCCGCTTCCACAGCGGAACGCGACAAACGTTACTCGGGCCGCTTCAAGGACCTGACATCGCATCTGCAGTCGATCGCAAAGCTGGAGGATCTTACCAGCGTCCGCCGCTCACTGGTTGAAAGCGCCGCCGAGTTGAAGTCCTGCGCCGAAAAAATGGCGACAGAAGGCGCTGCGGCGATTGCGCAGCTTACCGCCGAGGTGTCGGCCTATCGGGCGAAACTGGAGGAATCGGAGCGGCGTGAAACGACCGATGCGTTAACTTCGCTTCTCAATCGACGCGGTGTCGAAACGCGCATTGAGGAGAGGATGTTATCTGGCGGTCCCCTCACCGTGGCGGTGCTCGACCTGAATGGATTCAAGACCATCAACGATGAGCACGGCCACGTCGCCGGAGACGACCTGCTATGCCAGTTTTCAGCCGAACTGAATGCACGGTTCCGATCAGGCGGCGTTGTAGGCCGTTGGGGCGGGGACGAGTTTGTCATCGTCGTCTTTTCGGGTATCGAGGAGGCGAGAGAGGCGATCGAGCGGGTACGCCGATGGGCGTTTGGCTCGTACCGCCTGAAATTAGCGGGGAAATCGCTCCAGGTTTCGGTTACTGCCGCGACCGGATTGGCGCAATGGGATGGCAAAGAAACAGCCCTGGAACTCATCGCCCGCGCGGACAAGCTGATGTACAGAGAAAAGCAACCCTCGCAGCGGTCGGTCCTGCCCGACCGGCCTGAGTTGCGCAGCAAAACAGTCTGAAAACCGCGGCCGACTGGTTTGGTCATATGCCATGCCCCCGATGCAAATCGAACCGGCTTCTAATTAAACAACTCGCCGGCTTCGAACGTATCGTTGCCAGGTTTCTGAAGGAGCGGAAGTATCGATGCCGCGAATGCGGTTTCAGTTTCCGCGCGCCCGACAGGAGACGGTTTCCCCGGGCTGACCCGGGTGCCATTCAAGCCTATAACGACGCCAGATCGGTGCCACCCGGCGCCGACTAACAAGCTCCAGTACCTACAGAACTTGCCTGTTCCAGGTTTATTTTTTTTGGCGATTACTGAAATCTGTCCTTGCCTAATCGCCGTTTGCGCTCTAAAACAATTAGAGAACCGGATCGCAAACGCCTATGAAGTCCTTATTGGAACGCGCGCTGGGAGTAGCACTGTTTTCGCTTGCCATGGCGGTAAGCCTCTTTGCCCAGGCCGCAGCCGTCCCGGCCGAACGCCGCGCGGAAGCCGTGCGGAATTATCTGCAGCTTCCGCTCGCCTTCGAAAAGGAAACGGGCGCGGGCGATCGATATGTCGCGCGCGGACGAGGCTACAGGATTGGTCTGCAGGGAGCCAAAGCGACCATCGACACTGCGCCCGCAAAAAACAAGGCGGCGCATCCCGTGTCTTTCGAGTTTGCCGGCGGGCGAACCGTCCGGGCATTGGCAGGCCCCGAACTGCCAGGAAAAGTGAACGATATCCGAGGCAACGACCCACGACAGTGGCAAGTGGGAGGTTCGACCTTCGCAAGCGTCAAGTACCCTAACGTCTACCCCGGAGTCGACGTAGTCTATTACGGTAACCAGCAGCAGCTGGAGTTCGATCTGGTGTTGAAAGCCGGGGCGGATCCGCGCGCTATCCGGCTGAAGGTCGATGGCGCTTCGAAGCTTGCAATCGATTCCGCCGGCGCCCTTCAAATCGGCGACGGCGATCTGCGCATTGCATTGCCGAAGATCTATCAGGACATCAATGGAAAGCAGCAGAGCGTCTCTGGACGTTACGCCTTGCGTGGGCATAACGAGGTTGCCTTCAACGTCGACGCTTACGACCGTACCCAGCCGCTGATCATCGATCCGACGATCGTTTATTCCGCTCTTCTGGGTGGCACCGGTACCAGCCTCGCATTCGGAGTTGCGCTCGATTCGATGGGTAACGCCTACATCACCGGGTATACGGTTGCGCCCGATTTTCCCGTCGCCGGCGCATTTCAAAGCGGGCTGGCCAACGGGGCCGACGGCTTCGTCACGGCGATGAACGCGGCCGGCACTGCGCTGCTCTATTCCACCTACATTGGCGGATCGTCCACCGACGAGCTGCAGTCGATCGCCGTGGATGCGAATCAGAACGCATGGGTCGCAGGCTACAGCTTCTCAGCCAATTTCCCGCTGAAGAACGCGACTCAGTCTACTTATGGCGGAGCCGGCGACGCGGTGGTAGCCGAGTTCAGCCCGACAGGCGCGTTGTTGTTCTCGACTTTCCTCGGCGGCAGCGCGGAGGAGCAGGCTTACGGCATCGCCGTCGACGGTTCCAACAACGCTTATGTCACCGGTTACACGGCCGGTTCGTTCCCGACGACCAGCGGCGTCCTGCAATCGACCAATCAGGGAGGGAACGACGTCTTCGTGGCGGAATTCAATTCGAGCGACGCTGAGGTCTATGCCACGCTGCTGGGTGGCGCGGGCAGCGATATCGGTTACGCGATCGCCGCCGACAGCAGCGGCGCTTATGTTGCGGGTTCAACCAGCTCAGCTTCGTTCAATGCCGCGCCCACGGGAGGCGCGCAAGCGGCAAATGGCGGCGGCACCGATGCCTTCATCGCCAAGCTGAATCCCACGGGCACGTCAATGCTCTATTTCACCTTCCTCGGTGGCACAAGGACCGATCAGGCCAACGCTATCCAGGTCGATTCTTCCAAAGATGTGTTCGTGGCGGGCGTCACATCTTCGCCGAATCTGACGACCGCGGGTACACTGACCTTTCCTTTCGCCGGCGGGCGCGATGGATTCGTGGCCGAACTGAACCCTGCCGGCACGCAGTTCACCTGGTTGACGTACCTGGGCGGCAATCGCACGGACTACCTGCAGGGTCTCGCGCTCGATGGATCGGGTAATGTCTATGTCGCGGGCTATTCCGACTCCACCAATCTGCCGGTATCATCCGCATTGGAACCGGCGCCGGCGGCCAATACCGTGTCGGTGTTTCAGACGGCCGACGCAACTACGTGGTCGGCCTTCGATGGGAACATCCCGGGCGCGGTGGGAGATCTTTCCGCCGATCCCGTCACTTCCGGAGTCATCGTGGCGGTAACGGAGCAAGGCATATTCCGTACTACCAACGGCGGCGGCGCATGGACCCAGGAACTCCAATACAACGACACGGGAACCGCGGGTATCGGTGCGTTTCTCGCGCGAAGTCCCGTTACCACCACGACGATCTACGCCTCCGTCGGGGGCGCTATCTACGAATCGACGGATAACGGCAAAAGCTGGAACACAACGGGTACCACGCCTTTCAATCCGGTTGGAATCGTCGCCGACGGAACAGCCGCGACCACCCTCTACGCTTTCGCCTCAGGCTCCGGCGTATATGTGTCGACCAACTCGGGTGCGACGTGGAGCCCCGTCAACAACGGGCTACCCAATCTGGGCGTCCAGACATTGGCCGCGGCGCCCGCGCCCGACGGCTCCCTCTACGTCGGCGTAAACGGGAACGGCGTCTATAAGAGCACAAACCAGGGCGCCTCATGGGCCGCAATGAACTCGGGGTTGCCCTCGGGAATCACTCCCGGCCTGCACTCCATCAGCGTGGACTCGAGTGCTCCCGCAAACGTCGTTGTTGCAGTTACGGCCGGCTTGTACTTCACATCGAACGGCGGGGCAAGCTGGTCGCAGATCGGGACGTATCCCAGTTTCGGCGCCAGCCAGGCTTACATCTCTCCGGCTAACGACGCCGTTGGTTGGGTGGTGACGCCCGCCGGAGCGGTATATTTGACCACGGACGGAGCCAACACGTGGACTCTCATCGACACCGGCCTGACCGGCAGCGTCACCGGCCTCGAGCTTGATTCCACGAGTCAGACTCACGCCTTCGCGCTCACGTTCACCGGTTACTCGGCGTGGATCGCGAAGTTAAATCCGGCCGCGTCCTCTCCTTCATGGCTGACTTATCTTGGCGCCCCGATCAGTAATTCAGTCGCCTTTGGTATTGCGGCTGACGGCAAGGGCAACGCTTTCGTCGCGGGTTACAGGGTCAATACCGGCTTCCCCGTTACATCTCCGGTATCGACCGCACCGACCAGTTCGACCACAGCTTTCGCCACGGAGATTTCCGACGCGACAGCATCCTGCAGTTATGCTTTCACGCTGTCGGGCACCGCTGTCACCGAGGCTCCGCAACCGGTCTTTGGCCAGTTGGTGGCGCCATCGGGCTGCACCTGGACGGCATCGAGCGATCAGACGTGGGCTGTTGTGACCACTCCTTCGGGAACGGGCACGGGCAGTGTATTCGTTCAGGTCCAGCCCAACCCCACCGGTTCGTCGAGAACGGCCAACATCAGCGCCGGCGGCCAGAACATTGCCATCACCCAGGCTGGCAACTCCTGCCACTACAGCTTGAGCCCGGCCAGCTTCAACATTCCCAGCGCCGGTGGGTCTTTCTTTTCGGCGCTGACCACGAGCCCAGGCTGTCCGTGGGCCATCGTCAACGATTACGGCGGGGCGATCGGCATCACCTCGGCAACATCGGGCGCCGGGAGCGCCACCATCAGCTTCAGCGTCGCCCCGAACGTGGGGCTGAACACGCGCAATCTCAGCATCCCGATCGAGGTTACGTCCATCAACATCTCACAGCCTGGAACCTGCCCCTTCAGCCTGAACCCCACCAGCGCCACCTTCGGCGCAGGCGCGAATACGGGTTCGGTGGTGCTTACCACCAATAACCCGGGATGTACGTGGTCCGCTTCGAGCAACCTCGGCGGCCTTACCATTACTTCCGGCACCTCGGGCAGCGGCACCACTACGATCAGCTACGCGCTTACGGCCAACACCGGCGATCCGCGCGCCGGGCAGTTAACGATTGCCGGAATACCGTTCCCGGTTGCCCAGGCCGGCGCCGGGCAGGTCTATGCGATGTCAACCCTGGCGGGCGGAGAGCAGCCGGCGCCGGCCGTTACCGCGACCGCTGCAGCTCTTCCCTACCCGGCCGGCGTCGCCGTCGATCCCGCAGGCAACACCTATATCGCCAGCCAGCAGCAGAGCGCCGTCTTCCAACTCAGTCCGGCCGGAGTATTGACGCGCATCGCGGGAACGGGATTCAACGGCTACTCGGGCGACGGCGGTCCGGCTCTCAGCGCACAGCTTTCTGACCCGCTGGACGTGGCTTTGGACGGCTCCGGGAATCTGTATATCCTCGACAGCGGCAACAACCGCATCCGCATGGTTTCGGCGAGCACGGGAACCATCACCACGATCGCCGGGACCGGGAGCTTCGGCTACAACGGCGACGGCCCTGCGACGAGCACGCAGCTTGCGAACCCCAACGCGTTGACAGTGGATTCTCACGGCAATATCTTCTTCGCGGATACCAATAACAACATGGTGCGCGAAGTCTCGGGCGGCATGGTGATCACCATAGCCGGTACCGGCACGCCAGGCTATTCAGGCGATAACGGCGCCGCGATTTCCGCTGAATTGTCGAGCCCCGCCGGCGTTGCGGTGGACGGCAACGGCAACGTCTATATCGGCGACACCAATAATAATCGCGTGCGTAAAGTATCCGGCGGCACGATCACGACCGTCGCCGGAACCAACGTCTGTTGCAATCCGGGCGACGGCGGTCCGGCCACGAGCGCCTGGCTGGCCAGCCCCAGGGGCCTTGTCCTCGATGCAGCCAACAACCTGTACATCGCGGATTCCAACAACCAGCGGGTCCGGATTGTGGCGGGGAACGGTGTCATCACAACGGTAGCCGGAAACGGCAATTACAATTCCACCGGCGATGGCGGCGCTGCCACGAGCGCATCCCTCCGCAATCCGTACTCGCTGGCCATCGACGTCTCCGGCAATCTTTGGATCGCCGATTACGGCAATCAGCGCATTCGCGAGGTGAGCGGCGGAATTATCCAGACCGCGGCCGGCGGCGGGGCCCTCGGCGATACCGGCCCCGCGCCTCTGGCCGCCCTGGACAGTCCGAGTTCGGTAGTGAAAGACAAGAACGGGAATGTTTACGTTACGGATCAGTTCGAAAATCGCATCCGTATGATCGCGCCGAATGGCACGGTCACTACCATCGCAGGCACCGGCGTTCCGGGTTATTCGGGCGATGGCCAGGCGGCCGTCAATGCCATGCTGAACGAGCCGGAAGGCCTCTCGATCGACGGAAACGGGAACCTTTATTTCGTCGACGCGAACAACTATCGCGTCCGCAAAATCGATACGAGTGGCAACATCACCACGGTAGCCGGCAACGGCACCTGCTGCTACTCGGGAGACGGAGGCCCCGCGACCAGCGCGCAGATCAACTACGCGCAAGGCACCGCGGTGGATGCGTCCGGCAATCTCTACATCGCCGATACCGCCAACAATCGCATTCGCATCGTGGCCGGCGGCAACATAAATACTTTCGCCGGCGATGGAAACAACGGCTACAACGGGGACAGCATCGCCGCAACGAGCGCGGAACTGAACAGCCCGGACGCAGTCGCCGTCAGCGGCAATACCGTCTACATCGCCGACGCGAACAACAATCGCATCCGCGCGGTCACCGGCGGCCAGATTACAACCTTTGCCGGAAATGGCACGTGCTGTTTCTCCGGCGATGGCGGGGCGGCGACCAGTGCGCAGCTGAATGCGCCGCGAGGCATCGCCGTAGATGGCGGCGGTAACGTGTACATCGCCGACAGCAACAATCAGCGGATCCGCGAAGTCGCCACGGGCGGCACAATCGTTACGCTCGCCGGCAATGGCGGTTATGGCAACAACGGCGATGGCGGTCCGGCGATCGATGGCAGTATGCGGAATCCTCTCGGCCTGACGGTCGACAGCGCGGGAGACATCTACGTTGCCGATGCCTATAACGACTCGGTTCGGCTGCTGACCCCGGCCGCCACGGCGCCAGTTCTGACGATCACGTCGTCGCATACGGGAGCCTTCACCGCGGGAAGCACGGGTTCGTATACTCTCAGGGTCTTCAACGCCAATTCGACGGCCGCAAGCAGCGGGACCATCACCGTAACCGAGTCGCTTCCGCCCAGCCTCACTCCAGGTGCCCTGTCGGGCTCCGGCTGGACCTGTAGCGGAAACTCGTGCACCAACGCCACGGCGATCGCACCCGGAACCGTCGCCCCGCCGATTACCGTCCCCGTAACGGTCAGCGGGACTGCGCCATTGCAAGTCACGAATCAGGTGACGGTGTCGGGCGGCGGCGCGGCGACCACCGGGGCCAGCGACTTGACCCTCATTACACCGGCTACGCTTTCGGCCCCGATTCCAATTTCTCCCGCCAACGCGGCGACAAATGCGTCGGTGGTTCCCACATTGACATGGAGCGCCTCGCCCGAAGCGGCCTCTTACAACGTCTATTTCGGCACGTCGAACCCGCCCACCGCGCTCGCGGGAAACACCACCGGGTTGACGTTCAGCCCGGCGACCGCATCGGCTCCCCTGAGCTTCAACACCACTTACTACTGGCAGGTGACGGCTACCAACGGCGCGCTTACCGCCGCATCGACAGTCTCTTCTTTCACTACTTATTCGTCGAGCTTCTGCACTTATGCGCTGACGTCGGCCGCCGCATCGTTCGGCGCGAGCGGCGGCTCCGGTTCGGTTGGCGTGACCGCGCCCGCGGGTTGCCTCTGGACGGCCGTGAGCAGCCAGACCTGGCTGGCAGTCGATTCCGATCCCAACGGTTCCGGAAACGAGACAGTGACCTTCCTCGCCGCGCCAAACACGGGCGGGGCGCGCAGCGCAACGCTTACCATAGGCACACAGACCTTCAGG
>CAWBIS010000307.1:0-15541 GCA_963788485.1 Terriglobia bacterium | reverse complement strand
TACCGCAAAAGCGACGAGATCTTCGCCGAGATAGCGATCGGGAATCCCCACGGCCGCGGCTTCCAGCACTGCCGGATGCGACTCCAGAACATCGTCGATCTGTCGCGGGGCGATGTTAACGCCCGCTTTGATGACCAGTTCTTTTGACCGGCCGACCACAAAGAAGTACCCGTCCTCATCCCGATAAGCCAGGTCTCCGGTATGCAACCATCCATCCGGATCAAGTACCGCCGAGGTCTCCGCAGGCTCCTTATAGTAACCTCGCATCATGGCGGGACCGCGAAGCATGACTTCGCCAGATTCTCCGGAAGATACCTCCACGCCTTGCCGATTAACGATCTTCGTCTCGAACCCCCATGGCAGGCCGGGCGATCCGATCTTGTTCCTCGCGGGAGGCTGTGGGTTGGAAAAAACATTTCCGGCTTCGGTGGAACCCATCGCCTGAAGGAGGGGAAGGTCGAATTTGTCCAGAAACTGTCGATGCAGCGATGGCGATAGTGGCGCCGACGACGATCGGAAGAAGCGGATTCGATAGAACGCTTCTCTTCGGCAATCCTTCTTAGGGTCGTCCCAATCAACAAGCTCAGAGATAATCGTAGGTACAAGGGCCGACCACGTGCACCGAAACTCATCCATCCAGTCCCAGAAATGGCGGACGCTGAACCGATGGGGTATCACTACCGAACCGCCGCTCAGAAGCGTCGGGACCAGAGTTACACATTCCGCATTTATATGATAAAGAGGCAGTACGAGGAGAGACCGGTCCGCGGCGGATAGCTGATGGGACTGCACCGAGTTCTGACCGCCAGCCAGCACTGAGCTGTGAGTATGTATAGCGGCTTTGGGCTGGCCCGTGCTGCCTGAGCTGTACATCAACATGGCTACATCTTCCGGATCCGGGACGGCAAGTGAAAAGGCTTCGGACTGCATCTCGGAAGCCTCGATCAGGCCATTCACATCGGCTGGGATTATCTTGATCTGGCGCTGAACGCCAGCCATAGCTTCCTCGACCAACGCAGTATATTGTTCTTCGACGAAAACGACTTTCGCGTCACAATGGTGCAGCATGTAGGAGAGCTGCGAAACGCCGGCCCGAACGTTCAGCGGTACCGTAACGAATCCGGCGTACATCGATCCAAGGAAACATTGAGCGGTAAATAGTCCATTGTCGATCAGGAAAGCAACCTTATCGCCCCGCTTTAAACCTTCTTTCCAAAGGAGATTGTTTAAAAGTGTCGCCTGTCGCTGCAATTGAGCGTACGTCACGACGCGCCCGGTTTCGGGGCTGATTAGAAATTCAGCTTCAGGCTGAAGCTGAGCCCGTCGGTCAATTAACTGACGTATGGTCATCCCGGTTTGTTCAACGGGCATAATCAACCTTTCACTTACCATTACGCTCGGGGCAGACGTGAAGCGGCCGATGTGATCGCTACCCGGAAAAGAAACCTTACAATCCGATTCATTCCGGACTGCCCTGATAGTGGCCAGTGAGTGGCTCGTGTCCCGGCCCAATGCGGACGCGGTTTGGTTTCATCCGCAATGCTCGCCGATAGATCTGTGTCCAGTCTCGAATGACTCCGGACCAAAGGAAGCCATTTTCAATAGCGCGTTCCCTCCCGGCAATCGACATCTTCTCGGCGAGGTCTCCGTCTTCGGCCATGCGATCCATCGCTCTAGCCAACTCATCGATGACGTATTCCTCGCCACGAGGTTCAATCAGCACTCCTGTCGAGGGAGTTACCAGAAGCGCGGGTCCACCCCAGTTGAGCGCGATCACCGGTAAACCTTGAACCATCGCCTCCTGGACCACAATGCCGTTTGCCTCGGCGAGACTTGGGAAAACGAATCCCCGGTAGTCTCGCAGCATCTCGGAAAGTTTTCCGTGGTCTGCGACCCACTCGATAAACCTGACTCGATCCTGCAGCGCCAGTTCTGCCACGAGTTGCTTAAGGCTTTCCAGTTCGGGGCCCCTGCCGATCACGTCCAACTCGACGCGGTTTTTCGTACGCGCCAAGCTACGGATCGCCAGGTCGGTACCCTTATGTCTGACAAGGCGACCATTGTGAAAGAATCTGAGATTTCGCCCGGAGTGGCTGATGCGAGCCTTCTGGCAAAGGCTGTCGAGCACGCCGCTGTCAATCGATTCTGCAAATTGACCGTCCCGGCAGCCGGCCATTCGAAGCGATTGATAAGTACGAGCACCACCGGCGACCAGCAGGACATCAGCGGACTGCTTGCCTGAAAACATGAAACGATTCAGGAACTGCAGCAGCGGATGCAGCCAACGTCTTACTCGATAAGGCGCGGTTTCGCGATGACGAAACGCCTCTGGATAGTGGATATTGCCGTTTAACGGCCCAATCACCACCGCGGCTCCTGGCACTCGAAGATACGGGAGAACCGGCGAAACCGGTGACGTGAAATGCACCACGACACCCGCTTTTTTTTTGAGCATCCCGGCAATCTGCTGGCCGGCCCTCCATAAGAAAAGCAGATTGAGACAGGGCGCCAAAGGGCGTATCCGATAAACGACCCTCTGAAACCAGGTGTCGGCCACGTAGGACACGTTCATTTCAGGAAACTTTCGATCCAGTTCAGCTTTGACTCGATCGTGCGTAATCTGGTGAACGTTGATGCCCTGTCGCACAAGCTCGAGATAGATTTGCAGCGATTTGATCGCCTCGCCTCCCATCTGCTCGGAAACATTGGGAGAAACAAGGATCACTGACAGTTCGTCCGTGGCAGCTGAATCTTCGGTAGACATTTTCGTTTTTCTCCGCGCCTGCGGGCGGTTAATGACTAATTATCAAAGGATAACTGAGAATAGGCATCTGAGTCCTGCCTCGATTGTGAAATAGAGTGCCGCCAGACGGAAGATTGCCGAGTCCCACAAATCACAAGAATTGGCACACGAGGGAACCTGCCAGCTAATGAACTGAAAACAAAAGCCAGAACGGCCGAATTGTGGCGGAAGCCATTCCTCGGTCGCGAGCGGGACTGAAGATTCCGGGCACGAGCTCCGACAGAATACCGGGTATAGTACTCACAGCCAATTTCTCCGGGAGCTTGACGAGCTCTACTCACCGAACACGGCTTTGGCAGCTTCTCGTGAAGCATCGACAAAGCGGTCGATCTCCTGCGCGGTGATGAGTAACCGGGGAGCGAACAACATCATGTCGCCGGAAGCCGGGTGCGCGCCCGCGTGAGGTCGCATTCGTGTCAACACTCGCGTTTTTTTGAGCTCCTCCTGAAGCCGCGGAGAGATCCTGCGATCCGCGGCAAAGTTCTTTTTCGCGCCGGGTCTTCCACAAATTCCACAGCCGCCAAAAGTTCCTTACCTCCACGGATGTCGCGGGCATTCGCATGTGCGCCGAACGCGGCGATGAGCCGGGCGTGGAGCACACTGCCCATATTCCGCGCGTTTTCGCGAAGCCCCTCGCGCTGCAGAATTTCGATATCCTTCAGTGCTACGGCGCAGCAAGTGGGATATCCGGAGTAGCTATAGGCGTGCATCCAGCTATCATCCGGCACGATTGAGTCCATTACATCTTTGATCTCTCTGGTTACCATCATGCCGCCTAAAGGAAGTGAATAAAACCGGGCACTCGAGGTTAAAACGTTTTCAGTAGGAGCCCATAGAAGTAGTGATCGTCGCCTGAAGCGTAACCCCGTGGTATCCCTCCTGGCGCGCGATCACCTTGACTTTTCCAGCTTTCCCGTGGGCTTTCCAGTAAAATTGCGCGTTTTTCAGCGCCGATTCGTTTGCCTCCGCTCCCCCGATGTAAAGATGACGGCCTGCATGCCGTTGGCAATACCGATGAGGCGATCTGCGAGGCTGATTGCCGGTAGGTTGGAGGAGCCAACATAGCCAGAATAGTAGGCAAGCCCATTCATCTGATCCGACGCGGCTTCGGCTAATTCGAAGCGGCCATGGCGATGTTGACATTCCAGAGTCCGGGGAGTCCGTCCGGGTACTCTTGTCCTTCGATATCCTGAACCATTACCCCGCGCCCGCGGACACAGATCAGGGGGTCAACGCGATCGACGGGATGATGCAACGGATGGATGAGGTGATCCGGGTCGGCCTCCACGAGGTCGGCCGGGACCGCCAGATGTCTGGAGAGGACGGCTTTCATGAATTAAATCCGGCTCGCTGCGTTTCGCCGCGCGGCCAATGCAGAGCTGGTTATGCGGGTATCGTAATCTTCCTCCCGATGCTGCATTTTTCGGGTCCGCTGCTGTCTCAGTTCGCCCAAGTACCCGAGCCAATTCGCATAAAACCGAGTCGAGGTTGCGCACCAGTTATTCGATAGATGCGCCGCCGGAGTCTCCGGGAAATTCAGGAGCAACTCCACAGCTCGGCTGGCCAGAGCCCGCTGCCGCAGCTGCATCATCCGCTCCGCCGTTTCCGCATTAAAGTACCCTTCTGGCATCGCCGGGTAAGCGTTTCTCTCTCCTTTCAGGTAACGTCCAATATCCCTGCGATATTCGAGCAGTAAAGTGTTGCTCTCGTACTCCGGGTGACCCTGAAAGAAAACGAAAAGACTCTTCCGCTGTTTCACGAAAAGATCGGCACCACCATCCTGAAGCCGCGTCAGCACGTCATAGCCGCAGTGTGTCAGAGAATCCACGGGCAGATCATTCCATCTCGAGTGCGGGACGAGAAGCGAGGCTGGAAGACCGGCAGTCAGCGGATGATCCAATGTTCGCGCACATTCGAACACGCCAAAACGTTTTTCCGGGAGGGGTCGCCTCTCGATGCCATTTATCTTCCGGACGGCCGCATGAGCCGCGAGGCAGGACCAGACAGACGAATGCGTGTTGTCTTCGGCCCAGTCGAGTACCCTTGTCAGGCTCCCCCAGTATGGTTCGTCCACCAGGTCAGGGCACTGCGGCTCGGTTCCAGTGACGATCAGGCCATCGAGCTGAGCATTCCAGAGAGCCTCCAGCCCCGAATAGAAGCGGCTGATGTGCAACCTGCCCGCGTGCGTTCGCGGAATATCGGGTAAAGCGTAGAGCAAAAGCTCAACAACTGTTTTCCCGGCTGCGGCATCCAACAAGGTCAGAAACTGGCGCTCAGTCCGTTCCAAAGCCCGGTCCGGCATGTTGTTGAGCAAACCGACGCGGAGATGCACCTCCGCCGAATGCAATGCGGCGGGCCCCAGCCGGAAGCGGCGCCCAACAAACTGGACGGGCATCAGCGTTGCTCCAGCATGGCGGCGCCATCCCGGACCCCGCCTGCATCTGGGGCGCGAAGAGCCTGATCGATATCCGCTATAATGTCGTCGATATGTTCGATCCCGATACTGAGGCGAATGGCCTCCGGGGCGACGCCGGCTTTGGATTGTTCATCGGCCGACATCTGTCGATGAGTGGTCGAAGCCGGATGGCACGCGAGCGATTTGGCGTCGCCAATATTGACGAGCCGCTTGATCAACTTGAGCGCGTCATAAAAACTCTTCGCGCGTGTAAATCCCCCTTTTATTCCGAAGGTCATCAAAGAGCACGCGAGACCACCGAGGTACTTTTGCGCCAGCGAATGGTAAGCGCTGTCTGGAAATCCCGCGTACTTGATCCACTCAACCCGGTCATGTTTGCGCAGAAATTCGGCTGCGCGTCGGCCATTTTCCACATGACGCTCGACGCGCAGCGCCACCGTCTCGATGCCCTGCAGCAGCAGAAAGGCGCTTAGCGGCGACATGACGGCCCCGGTCGTGCGCTGGTAGACGCTGCGGCAACGTCCGATATAAGCAGCCTCTTTGAAATGATCTGTGTACACAAGACCGTGGTAAGAGGGGTCGGGTTGGCTGAACATCGGAAATCGCTGCGCGTGTTGCTTCCACGGGAATTTCCCACTGTCGACGATGACTCCCCCGAGAGTCGTTCCGTGCCCGCCCATGAATTTGGTCAGAGAGTGCACGACTATATCCGCACCGTGGTCGATTGGCCGCAGCATGATTGGCGTGGGTACCGTATTATCGACGATCAGGGGCACGCCACGTGAGTGTGCGACGCGCGCCAATGCTTCAATGTCGCAAATGTTTCCTGCCGGATTGCCAACGGTTTCACAAAAAACCGCCCGCGTTCCACCGTCAATCAGTTTCTCCACAGCGTCGGACTGATCCGAGTCGGCAAAGCGGACGGTGATTCCCTGACTGGGCAGAATGTAAGCGAATAGAGTATGCGTGGTGCCATAAAGCTGGGGAACTGAAACGATATTACAACCGAGTTCGGTGACGTTCAGCGTGGCATAATTGACCGCTGCCTGCCCAGAGGCAACACAGAGAGCCTCTATTCCACCTTCGAGCGCCGCGACCCGCCGCTCCAGTACCGCGACAGTAGGATTGCTGATGCGACTATAACGAAAGCCCTCGACTTCGAGGTTAAATAGAGCGGCTCCATGGTCGGCACTGTCGAACTCATAGGCAGCGGTCTGGTAGATTGGAACGGCAACAGCTCTTGTCGTCGGATCCGATCCGTAGCCGCCGTGAATCGCGATGGTTTCCCGTTTCATGGGGTCTCTTAATAATAACGGGATGCGATTATTGCAGAAGTCCACTCATTCCTTCTACGACTTGCTCGATATCCGAGCGCGTCGTCTGGTGGCTCGTAATACACGCCCGCACAACCCGGTCTCGGCCGCCCAACTGTACCGGCGACATCCAGGCGATCTGGCGCCGCTGAAGGGCCGCGACGAAAGCGTCCACCTCAAGGCCATCCCGAGTGAAGCACACCAGGGGCAACGGCGTATTGTTTACGATGCGCCAACCCGCGCGCTGCAGCGCCTCACGGAGTACATCGCCCATATGTGTTTGATGCTCGATCATCTTGGCATAGCCCGACTCGCCTTGATGCGCCAAAGCCAGAAAGAGCTTGAGGCCGATGAAGCGGCGAGACCACTGAACGGAACTGGTGTAGGGATCGCTGACCGCTCCGGACATTTTCCCCGGCATGTAGGATGTCTCGGCGCGAAAGGCTTCGGCAACTACATCTGCATGCCGGCAGAAGAACATCCCGGCCCCCATGGGTACTGAAAACCATTTGTGGGCATCACACGTGATCGAATCTGCGGTTTCGATTCCCGTCAAATAGTGTCTAAGGCGAGGTGAGATGGCAGCGGCGCCGCCCCAGGCGGCATCCACGTGAAACCAGACGTTCTCCTGCCCGCAGAAACGCGACAATTCCGGCAGGGGATCTATCGCTCCGGCTGCCGTGGTGCCCACCGTACCGACCACCATAAAAGGCGTCATCCCGCGGGCGCGATCCTCCGCTACCTGCCTCGCGAGATCACCGGAATCCATCTTCAGGTTGTGATCCGTTCCTACCGTCCTGAGACTTTGTCGGCCCAGCCCGGTCATATGCGCGATTTTGTTGAAGGAATGGTGCGATTCGGCGCTCACATATAGCACTGGTGTCGTTTTGAGCGCCTGCAAGCCGCGTTCGCCGTATTCCGAAAACGCGCGGGTCAAAGCCAGCACGACGGCTGATAGATTCGCCTCCGCGCCACCTGTTGTGAAATTCGCCACGGCGCTTCGCGGAAGACCGAACTTTTCAGCAAGCCAATTGAGAGTATGCCGTTCGATTTCATTCGCCGCCGGTGACGTTCTCCAGGTTGCCAACTGAGGGTTATACATGGCAGTAATGGTATCCGCCACAACGGACGCCAGCGTGACGTTAGGATTAAAAAGGCCAAAGTAACGCGGGTGGGTTACCTGGACCTGCCAGGCTCTTAACATACGTTCTACATCCGCAACGATTGCATCCAGGCTGACAGGATGACCGAATCCATACCGGGACGTAAGGTAATCGCGGATTTCCTCGGGCGCGACGTTGGGAGTTATAGGCCCGTTCGCAACTCCGGATTGCACGTCGGCAAAGGCAATCCGGATGTCGTCAAGAACCATTCGGACGGCTCTTCCGACACCGGGTCGGCTTTGTCAGCATTTCGCCGCCATCGCCGCGGAAGCCAGGGTCGACAGGCGCCGAAGTCCACTCATCACATCCTCGTACCCGATTCCAAAATCGATGAGACAGGCGATCTCGTCCACACCATTTTCGTAAAGATGTTCAGCCTGTTGAGCGCAATGATCGAGAGTTCCCACAAAACTCATCGGGCTATGGAGATCGTTGATGACCTGACTTCTGATCATTATTTCTTTCTCCCGACCGCTGAGAGCGGCGAACCCCCGTTGATCCTTCGACCCCAAGGCATGGTCACGCTGCATCTCAATGTTTACCCTGAGGTATTCGGCCATGGCCGGCCAGGCGATTTGCCTGACGGCCTCGGAATTTTCTGCTACAAAAGTGTGAGCCATGAGCGTAATATGACCGCGACGCCCATGATTACCGCGAATTGTCTCGCGATAAATGCCGGCTTTACGGATAAACTCATTGAGGTCGTGCTTCAAGGCGAAATTCGCAGTCAACACGTTGAAACCAAGCTTTCCCGCATTCCGGAAGGTATCGTCCGATTCACCAGTTAACCATATCGGAAGTTCCGGCTGGATGGGCAGGGGAAGAATTCCCGTTTCGGTCTCGACGCCGGCTCCATTTCTCAACAGCACCCTCTCGCCTCGCCATAGCTTCTGAATCAGACTAATTTTGTCATACATATTTTGACGGCGGTTTTGATAAGTGTCCGGTGAAAGGACAAAATCGTTTACGTGCCAGCCTGACGCCGCGGCTATCGCGACGCGCCCGTTCGAAAGATTGTCTACGATCGCCCATTCCTCTGCGACTCGCAATGGGTTCTGCAAGGGCAGAACGACGCTTCCGGCGCGAATGGAAATGCGCCTGGTCGTGACCGCGATTGCCGCACCGGCCACGGAGGGGTTCCCGTAAAGGCCTCCGAACCGCTGGAAGTGCCTTTCCGGCGTCCATACGGCGACGAACGAGTGCTGATCGCCAAACCTGGCTGCATCCAGTAGCAGCCGATACTTATAGTTCTGCCGCTCTTCCGCATCCGCACTGAAGAAGAACAAGCTGAACTCGGGCGCGTTTCTCATATCGACCTCCCCGCGAGCTGTCGCTCATGGATGTGTGGCGTCGAGTTATGCCAGTTGAACGCCCTCCGCGCCCTCGTGGCCAGGCCCTTGAGAAAAACAGGCGTAAACGAACGGTTTCTTATATTGGATTATCATTCGTGGCCATCGCAGGCCCGATCTGTTTACCGGACCCACAGAGGTAAGTCCCCTGCGGATCAGTTCCGAATCCCTCCAAGTAGAATGCGTTGGTACAACGTTTGGTCTAGTCGAACAAAAGCTTTCGATTCCGGGTCGTCGAGATAAAACACGTCGCTGCCCACTGAAGGATCGAACCCCTCCCGGATCAACTCCACTTTGGAATATTTGAAGGTACCGGTTAACTCGACATCGTTACGGATTCGAAGGAACAAGGGGCGCGCGTAGTAAGGGAGACGTTGGACGATGTGATCCCGCAGAGCTTTCAGATCCAACCCATGGTCCGCGACGAGAGCCGCCATGCCGGCGCGGCCCTCGGCCCCGGGTACTGCAACCCCGTAGACGTTGGCATGTCTGATCCCGCCAAATGCACAGAATACCTCCGCGACCTCGGAGGTTGCGACATTTTCACCTTTCCAGCGGAACGTGTCTCCGATGCGATTCACAAAGTAGAAGTATCCTTTTTCATCCTTCCGCATCAGATCGCCGGTGCGCACCCAGCTGTCCCCCGGTTCGAATACGTCGCGCAGTATCCTCTTGTCGGTTGCTTCGCCGCTTGTGTAGCCTTCGAATCGGCTGCCGATTGCTGAAGAGTCGTCCGCGGCTCTGGCAAGCGCTTCGCCGATCTCGCTACGTTCGCAGCGAATGCAGAATCCCTGCTCATTGCGCGCCGGCTCTTCGGCCTCAAGATCGAATCGCACCAGAGCCGGTGAGAAACGATGAGCCAGATACGCCGGGATGTGCCCGATAGCACCGCATTTGCCTTCGATATTAAACAAAGAAACTCCGCCCTCGGTAGCGGCGTAGAATTCGAAGATTCGGGGGATCCGAAAACGGTGTTTGAAAGCCTCCCAAATCTCAGGCGCCAGCCCGTTGCCGCAGGCCATTCTGATGCGATGTCCGCTGTCCTCGATGGTTGGTGGAGCGTGGAGCAGATAACGGCAAAGCTCCCCGATGTACTGGAACAACGTGCAGTCCCATCGAACCAGTTCGCTCCAGAACCGGCTCGCCGAGAATTTGTTGCGAATGACAATGCTGCCACCGCCGACAAGCGCCGCCCCCGGCGCCACCACCCCGCCAATACTGTGGTACATCGGTAAGCAGTTGTACAACCGGTCTGTCGTTCCGGTTCCCATCATGCCAGCAAACCAGTGGCTCCACTGCATCACACGGGCGTGGCTCACGTTGGCGGCTTTGGGTAAACCCGTGGTTCCGGATGTGTAAATATACAGGGCCCGGTCGTCGATGGTCACGGACCGGCGCTCGCTCCCGCTCAGAACTTCACCGGAGCGCTGCTCTATGTCGGGATCGATCCTTGGGAATTTACCATTTCCTGG
This sequence comes from Terriglobia bacterium, assembly GCA_963788485.1. Classification (GTDB taxonomy): domain Bacteria; phylum Acidobacteriota; class Terriglobia; order Bryobacterales; family Bryobacteraceae; genus BOG-234. The sequence continues at coordinate 5,025 of CAWBIS010000307.1, read as the reverse complement.
CCCGTAGGCCCAGATTGCGGGAGTAAAAGCTAAAGCCTGCAGGGCGGAAGTCGCGGAATCCAGAAGGTCCGCAGCAACAATCAGATGTTTCGGTGAGACGATATTGACGCAGTGGGCGAGGGAGGAACCGGAGAGATTGAAATTGAGCAGCGCCACTACACAGCCGATACTCGAGATGCCAAGCCATATGGCCACGTATTCGGGCCGGTTCGTCATCAGAAGGCCGACGACCTCGCCTTTTTGAAGGCCCTGATCGAGGGCCCACCGGGCATATCGATTCGAAAGCTCGGCCAGATCCCGATATGTGAGGCTCTCATCTTCCGACAGCAGGGCGGTCGCCTCGCCCTGCCTCTCGGCGAGTTCGCGGATCACGTTCGAAAGGATCCGATCGCGATTGCGGGGAATCGGTGCGGTCAACTCCAGGGCTCTCAGCCAGGCTTTGGCGGAGGAATTTTTTACATCCGCCGTTTCTACCAACTCTTTCACGATAGGCACCGGAATGCGTGATGCGGCGTCCCGCTCTGTGTTCACACCCTTGCCGGAATTGGAATTTTTGGGTAGATTGAGGAGACTTTCAGCCATTCGGGATCCGGAATCACGGCGTCGTGCCGAAACGTCCAAACATCGCCCTCCTGCTCGAAACCATTTTCCAGATACACCATACGGCAAGGTTCGTTACTGGGCGTCTGAGTGAGATAACCCACGACTGATTTAGACCTGTCGTTACCCGCCTCTCTCGCTAGCCGCTTAACGAAATTCAGAATGGCTGTCTCTACCCCATAGCCGAATACGCGGCAGCTGAGGACAAAGATCGGTATCTCAACGGCCGTTGCAGCCAACGCCAGCACAATCACTGAAATCACGCCCATACTCCCGAACCGATCACCAGCCTCCGTTACGAGTACAACGTAAGCGCGGTCGTTGTGCCATTTGGTGATTTCCTTCAGTGTGGTCCGGCTGCCCCGCATATTGAACTGATTTGTGCGATTAATCAGTTCGACTACGCGCTGGAGTTCCTTGATCTCCGCCGGACGGATAGAAAGGCTCAGTTCCAGTTTACGGAAAAGCTCTTCCCGCGCAAAATTTTCCTGTTCCGGATTCAGGAAGCGCTCGCGCTGCTCACGCTGCTTATATGCCAGGGTCCGGTCGGTTTCAGACTGCTCTGGCAGCATGTGTGCGACGAGTTCCAGCTGCCGCCAAACTTCGGCTGAGTCGGGGTCGAGCGTCAATACTTCGGGAAGAAATTCACCCACGATTGCACGTTCATCGGGCCGGTCATCGATGAAAACAAAATCCTTGAGTTTCAGATTCAATTCGCTTGCTATCGCCTGCAGGTTCTCTGTTTTCTGTCTCCAGTTGATCTGTGAACACACGAAATCGTCCGGAGTTAACACGGCTCCGGTCCAATTCACATTTTTCGGATCGTTCTTGGAGTTGATCGCCAGCAGAACGCCTTTCTTTCGTAATGCAAGGAGTATTCGCTGACGTTGCTCATAATGGCTGACAGTCTCTTCGCCTATTACACCTCTCCACAACGTGTTGTCCAGATCGCAAACCACGACCTTTCGCCTTGCCAGCTGCATCGACGCGACAATGGCCGTCTCATACAGCGGGGCGACGGCTTTCCCGAGAACCGCGGGATGTTGCAGATCGGAATTGTAGAAGTACTCTCCCAGCCTGTCTTCCGCTCCGGAATTCAACAGTGCAAATTCATCGAGAACAAAAAAGTGGCGGAAGCTGCTCTCGTTTCGCCGCTCCAGGTTTGTGGGCAGCCATGCGTTTATGATTTCCCGCCCCTTCCTGCGGGCTGGCGCCGTGAGTAAGTTCTTCAACCGTTCCGCCATGGTCCCATCGTGCCTGCGTATATTGGCGGAATTATGGACAAAGATCGGAACCTCGAATACGCGACCCAGCAAGTCGAGTGTATTTTGTGTGTCGGCGATCGCCGCGTCTGCGATCCTGGTGATTTTACGCCGACTCAGGCCGGTGGTTCGCAGAAATTGCAGCCCGGAATAATCCGGCTGGAACTCGTACGTGAAAGGGCTGTAGAAAATGAGGTCAAAGGCGTCCGGCTGAAAACCGGAGAGTCCGCGGTGCAGTTCCATGGGATTCTTTGAGGTGGCGAACGTTGGCACCAGTTCGAATCCCCGCTCCAAGAGCGGAGCCGTCAGGAACGACACAACGTCGAGGTGCAAACAATCTCCGATAAAGAGCACCCGGGCCTTTCGCGTACTTTCCCCGGTGACCACCGCATCGATCGTATCGAGCGTGCGAGTGAGTAGATCCAGCTCCGGGGCGGACAGAAGCGGGGTGAGGGTTCGGACAAGGGCCCGACGATCCGATTCCGTGATCTGCTTTCGCCTTTCCCTCGTCCTCGAATTATCGTGCGGATCCAGACACTGCTTTAACTTTTCCCCGATATAAAGGTGCCGGTAGTCGGTATCGCCTGTCTCGAAGAAAAGTCGCAGATAGTCAATAAAGGCGACTAGTTCCCGGTCCACGAATTCCCGCCGGCCTCCATCGTGTCCGGGCAGGTGCTGGGAATATTTATCCCAATGATGAATCGACTCCAACAGCGACTCCGCAAGCGGCATTCTTTGGGTCAGGATCACTCGCGCAAGCGCGCGATGCGACGCCCCGTGGATGTTTGAAGCGTTTGACATTCCCGAATTTGGCTCCTGTGGCTCGTATGCGGAGAGTACCTGGTTCGAGAGGCGGGAACCCCTTTCCATTCAGCTGAAAACTCCTTCCTATAGAAAGCGACTGGTGCCGCAGACGGTCTGATAATAGGCGGCAAAGAACAAGACGATCAGGCTCACGCAGTGCTGCCGGCATCCACGGTCATAACCGTCCCCGTTATGTTCTTCGCCTGATCGCTCAGGAGAAACTCAACGGCGCTGGCCACGTCCTCGGCTTCAGCCAGGCGCCGGAGCGCACTGCGACGAATGATCTGCTCCCGCTGCTCCTGCTTTAATGCCCGAGTCATATCCGTGTCGATGAAGCCCGGAGCTACCGAATTTACATTCACGCCGACACGGCCTACCTCGCGAGCCAGCGACCGGGTAAAGCCCACGAGCGAAGCTTTCGTCGCTCCGTAAACGGAAAGACCGCTATAGCCCGTAAGGGCAGTGATCGACGCCATATTGACAATGCGTCCCCCACCGTCCGCCATCATCAGGCGAACGACATACTTTGTGAGGACGATGGGCGAGAGGGTGTTCAGCCGGATAAGATGCTCGATCCTGGAATTGTGCATCAGGGAGAGGAGGCCATCAACGCTGGAGCCTGCGTTATTGACAAGCCCATAGATGGGTCCAAAGCCCTGGCGCAGCGTTCTGACAAGATCCGCAATGCCGTCGATATGGGCTAGATCGAAGGAGACGAAATGAAAGGACCCGGGATTTACACCTTCAGCGTGCTGAATCGCAGAATTGAGCTCACAGGTGTCTTTACGGGCGACGGCTATTACACGGTAGCCAGCCCCGGCTAACCGACGGCCGATTCCCAAACCCAACCCCCGACTCCCTCCGGTTACGATCACGTTACGCATAACGGCGCATGATTTTGCCTGTCTCCGCTACCGCGAGTGCGGAAACAAAACGAATCGCCGCGGGAATTTTGTGAGCAGGGAGCGCCGCGCGGCAGAACTGCAAAATATTGCGCTGCATTTCACTTGGATCGGAGCTCTTCTCCTTCAGAACGACGTCCGCGACAACCAGCGCCCCCGTTATCGGGCTTTTCTTTGTCCGCACCAGCGACATCTGAACTTCGGGGTGGCGATTAATCACCGTTTCGACTTCTTCAGGGCTAACCTTCAGGCCGCCCACCTTGATAATGCCATCCCGACGGCCGACGAAGTAGTAGCGATCGTCCCGCAGTTCGACGAGGTCGCCGGTGTCGACAAATCCTTCCGCATCCTTCAGCGCATGCCCTTCAGCTCCGAGATAACCAGCGGCAGTTCGATTTGAGCGAATACGAAGAGTATCATTCTCAACTCGCATCTGGACGTTCGCGGTATTTTCGACCACACGGGCAGGGAAACCTGCGAAACCGTCGTTTATGTCAAACGCAACACCGGCTTCCGTCGAGGCGAAGGCGTGCGATATTTTGGCGTCAGGATAGAAAGACCGGAGATTGTTCAGGATGGTCTGGTCCGCAATCTCTCCCGAAAGCCGCACGTATCGGGGCTTGATAGCGTGCGCGCACGGACTCATCAGCGCGCGACGCCAATGAGAGGGAGTTCCTGAGATATGGGTGACTTCGCAGGCGCCTGCTCGGGCGAGGAACCCTGCCGTCGATTCCTGCTCACCCGATAACACAAGAGAACCTCCAGTCAGGCATGCGCGTAGGAATATCTGCAAGCCACCGTAACGGCGAATATCGTAGAAGGTACTCCATACAATTGGCTTCGGCGGAGCGCCGCATGGGTCAATCGCACCGGCCAGACTTTCAAGCGTATGCGCAACCAGTTTCGGGGCCCCTGTGGTACCGGACGTGAGAAGAACCCATTCCGTCTCGAACCGGGGGCCTCGGTCGTAATCCGCGGAAGCGATCTTTTCAGCACTGCATGTGAAGCAGGGAACTTTCAGTGGGGTCAGTTCCGGCAAATGTCCGTCCGACACCACCGCGTCTATAGCGGCGGAAGCCACCAACCCAGAAAGATGCTCCGGCGCAATACCGGGAGGATAAAGCACAACCCTCCGTGCCACTCCGTCAAGTTCAATCAGACACAAAGCCGTTAACAACTGCGCGGAAGTGGCGATGAGGACCGTCCGTCCGAAAAGCTCGTGAGCTCGAGATCCTGAAATCGGGGAGCCCAGAATCGATCCGCGGGCAGCGTCGGCGAAAGCCACGGCTGTATCCGGAGCGGTCAGGAAACGTAATGACACATCTCCGCAGGTGAGAATCGCGTTCCGAAGCGTTGTCCGGCTATTTTGCCGCATTTTCGTAAAAGCTTACGAAATCGCCGAAGTTGACGGGAAAACGAACGTTTTCGTCCGCGCTAAAGGGGTCGATTCCAAGGGC
>CAWBIS010000306.1:0-10092 GCA_963788485.1 Terriglobia bacterium | reverse complement strand
GCGCCGCTTTTCCCCCTCGTCCTGTTGTGCGCGCGAGCCCGCAACCGCATCCGCCATCATGACCTGTTGCTCGGAAAGATCGGCCATGCGCGATTCCATGCGCCGCCGCCCCTTTCGCAGATAGTCGTAGGAAGCATTGACCGTAAGGCGGTATAGCCATGGCTCGAATACCTCGGCCGTGCGCAGTTGTCCCAGCGAGAAGTAGAGCCGGATGAAAACCTCCTGAGACACGTCCTCGACGTCCTCAGGCCGGCCAATCAGGCGTGAAATCGTTCCCAGTATTCGGCGCCGATAGGCGGCAACAATCTGGGTGAAGGCGCCGGCGTCGCCCTGCTGAGCCCTCTGGATCAGCTCGAATTCGACCAGCATCCCTTAGTCGGCCAGCTCCGCTGCCTGGTTCCAAGGTTTCGGTAATAGGCGGCCACAAATCAATCAGATGCCACTATAGCTCAGTCTCTCATCAGTCTCTCAAAGGACGCGCCTTCCGCCGGGTCGAAACATTTCAGGCTGTAATGATCACTCCATTCCGAGGTCTCTTGTGCCTATAATCACTACATCAGGAAGTTGGTACCTGTAGTACTGGGGGTGATATGGCACGTGGCTCCAGTCCAGTCACGACCGGACCTTCGGGTAGCGCGGCGCCGGCGATCCTGCGTTCGAAGATGCACTACGGATCGCCCCTTTTCGGCTATGCCGTGGCGCTGGCGCTGATCTTTGTCTCCGGTGCCTTCCGTATGGCTCTCATCCGGCAGCAGCCCGCGACACCTTTCCTGTTCTTCTATCCGGCTATCGCTTTGGCTTCGTATCTGGCCGGCGTCGGCCCCGGCCTCATCGCCACTGCTTTTTGCGGTTTTCTCGCCGTCAACCTCTTCCCCGATCCCCCACCACCGGCCAGTTGGATAGCCCTGGCCGTGGTCGGCCCATTGTTTGTGACCGGCTTTGCTCATCTCCGTCTGCTTCGGGAAGAACAGCGCGCCATCACGCGGGAACTGGCAACTTTTAAATTCATCAGCGATCATGCCACCGACTGGATCCTGATGCTCGACGACACCGGCAATATCCGCTACGCCAATCTGCGCGCCTGCTCTGAACTGGGTTATACGGACAAGGAACTCGTTGGACGACACATCGCCTCGCTGGTACCCGAATCGGAGCGGACCGGACTGGACGCGCTGCTTCAAGGCGCCAGATCGGGAGCCCCGCGGCCCATTGAATTGACATTCGTCCGCCACGACAAACCGCCGGCGCTCGTCGAACTTGGATGCACCAGCGTTCGCACGGGCGAGGATCGGGTCATCCATGCCGCCGCCCGCGATATCAGCGAACGGAAGCGCATGGAGGAGGAGCGGCAGCGCATCGACGTGCAACTGCGCGAAGTACGTTACTGGGAAAACCTCGGGGCCCTCGCACGCGGCATGGCCCACGACTTCAACAACCTGCTCACCTCGATTCTGGGCTATGCGTCTCTGGCGAGAGATCTGCTGCCCGACGGTCATGAGGCGGCGCCCATGCTCGAGAGCATCGTGGCCGCCGGTGAAAGGTCGGCGGATCTGGTGCGCATGCTGCTGGCAACGTCCGGCTATCGCCCGCGCCACAACGAGCGGCTGCAACTCGACAAGGTCCTCGACTGGATGCTCGCCAATCGTCCGCTGCCGCCCAAAATCCATGTCGTCCGGGACCTGCAGTTCTCGTCTTTTGGCGGCGATCGCCGTTCGTTCGAAACGCTGCTCTGGAGTCTCATCACCAATGCGGCCGAGTCTTATGGCAGCGATGAGGGGACAGTCCGTGTCACCATCCGATCCGCACTGGCGCCGCAAGCGCGCGGCGGCAGCTTCGAAGAGGGTAATGCGGGAGCGGGCACATGCCTCGGCATCATCGTCGAAGACAGTGGTTGCGGTATGAAACCGGATGTTCTCAATCGCGCGTTCGATCCCTTCTTCAGTACAAAGTTCCCGGGGCGCGGCCTTGGCCTCCCAGCCGTCCGCGGCATCGTCCGCGCCTATTCCGGCAGGCTCCTGCTGGAAACGGCGCCCGGGCACGGCACCAGGGTCGAAGTCTGGCTGCCCCTGGAAACTTCGGCACAAGTCGACGCCTGAGCGAGCGTTGCGATTGTGGCGCTCTCTGCAGGCGGTAGAGTATTGTTTAAACATGGCGGCGACATTTAAACGCGTCACGTTGTTCCTGGTCGCGTTCCTCGCTTTTGCCCAGCAGGACAAACCCAGGTTAACCGTCGCCGCGGCGGCGAATCTGACCGAGGTCGCCCACGAACTGGGGGCGCAATTCGAATCGCGAACGGGCATCCAGACGGTCTTCAGTTTCGGCTCGACCGCCCAACTCACCCAACAGATCGAGAACGGCGCCCCGTTCGATGTTTTCCTCGCAGCCGACGCGCAACACGTCGAGCAACTCGATCAGAAAAAGCTGCTCGCTCCCGGCAGCCGCACCGCCTATGCGGACGGTGTCCTGGCCTTGTGGATGCCTTCCGCCGCCACCGCCGTCAAAGGGATTGAGGACCTCGTTTCGCCCGATGTGCACGTGATCGCGGTGGCGAAACCGGAACTCGCCCCTTATGGAGCCGCCTCGGTCGAGGCCTTACGCAGCGCCGGACTATTCGACAAGGTCAAGGCCAAAATCGTCTACGCCAACAACATCAACACCGCGAAGGAATACGGCACGAGCGGGAATGCGGATGCCGTCTTCACCGCTTATTCGCTGGTCCTGAAGGTGCCCGGCAAAGTGATCCGCGTCGATCCCAAATTATACCGGCCGATCGTTCAGGACCTCGGCATTATCGCCGCGTCCGGCCACAAGACCGAGGCCGCAAAGTTCACCGACTTCATTCTCCATGGCAAAGGCCGCGGAATCCTGGGCAACTTCGGCTATCAGCCGCCGCAATAGAGGTTTTATGAATTCGCGAATCGCTTTTATCCTCGCCCTTGGGGCCACAATCAGCGCCGGGCTCGTCTTCGCGCAAGCGCCCCGGATCGCCGTCACCGGCGACATTGCCACCCCTCTGACCCTCACGGCCGACGATCTGGCGCAGATGCCCCGCGAAACCGCCACCATCCCCGACCCGCGAGGGAACAAGATCGTCTATGAAGGCGTGTCCCTGCGCGAGATCCTGAAGCGAGCCGGTGCGCCGATGGGCAAGGCTCTGCGGGGCAAGGTGCTGACGACATACGTTCTGGCGAAAGCCCGCGATGGATACGAGGTTATGTTCACGCTGGGCGAAATAGACGGGGATTTCGGCAACGAATCCATTCTGGTGGCCGACAAGCGCGACGGCAAACCTCTCGAAGGCAATCAGGGGCCGTTCCGGCTGGTCTGTCCCAACGACAAGGAAGGCGCGCGCTCGGTGCGTATGCTGGAAACGCTCGAAGTCGTGGGGCTGAAGAAATAGATCAATCGCCGGCGGGCGACGTTTTGAAGCCCTGCGCCGAAGCGCCCGCGGCACTCTCGAGAACCGTATCCTTCTTGGGCGAAGGGATCTTCCACAGGGCGATCGCCCCCAACGCGGCAATCAACGCCACACCGGCAGCGGGGTAGTAAACATAACTCCACGATCCGGTGTTCTCAAACACCTGTGCTGCGACCCCGCCGGCCAGCACCGCCGCAAGGCCTTTGGTGCTGTAAAGCAGGCTGTAATTGGAGGCGGCATTCTTCGCTCCGAACATATCCGCCTGCGCCGCCGCGAACAGCACGTAGACCTCGCCCCAGGTGGCGAACACCATGGTCATGGACGCCACGAACCAGAAGTCGCCGCGGCGCCCCAGAGTGACCACGCTGACCAGAAACAGCGACTGCAGCACGAAGGCCGTCAACATGGTGCGCTCGCGGCCCATGTAATCGGATATCCATCCCCAGAAGAGCCGGCCCGCACCATTGCCGATCGGGCTCAGGGTGAGCGTCACGGCCAGCGCGGTGGCGCCGATCTTGAAGTTCTTCGCTACCGGCGCGATCTGCGCGCTGGTCATCAGGCCCCCGATTCCGACCATCAACATCATCGCGTACATCAGGTAAAAGTGCGGCTTGCGCAGCATTTCGAGAGAATTGAAATCCTCGGTTCCCTGTTTGCGCACCCTGGCTTTCACCGGAATGGTCAGGGTCTTTGCAAAGTCCGGGGGAGGGTAGGCCAGGAATTGTCCGGCGATGAAGATAATCGCGCCCATCCCAATTCCGGTGGCAAGGAACGTCGCGCTGTAACCGCTCGACTTGATCATGTGCGAAAAGACCAGAATGAACAACGCGGCACCCGAACCGTAAGCGCCGGCAATGATGCCGGAGGCGAGGCCGCGCTTGTCGGGAAACCACTTCAATGCGGCCGCGATCGAGCAGCAATAGACGAACGAGACGCCCAGGCCGGCGACCGCATAAATCAGATAGAACTCCGTCAGCGTGGTGGCTCGGCCCAGCGAACCCCAGCCGACGGCGCATAAAACGCCAGCCACCGACATGAACACTCGCGGACCCAGCCGGTCGATCAGCCATCCGGCGAGCGGCATCGCCCAGGTAACGACGGCGATGAAGATGCTGAATCCGGTCTGAACCTGCGAGAGCTTCCAGTGCGTGGCGCTCATGATCGGCTGGACGAACAGCGTCCAGCAGTACTGCAGATTCGAGATCATCGCCATCGCGACGACGGCCGCTGTGAGACGGACCCACCTGTTCAAGTCATCCCCTCCTCGCCGACTGCCAGTCTATTACAACCCGCAAACTTCCCCGCCCCTACACTCCGAGCAGGGTGCCGGCAGTGATTCCGCCGGCCTGCGCCAGTTCTCCGCCGGAGACCTTCTTCCCGTCGTCGAAGCGCGCCTTCAGCACTTCGATCATGCCACCCTGGGCCGTAATCCGGAAACTCTGAGCCGTGACATCGGTCACTTCGCCGATCTTCCCCGGCACGTCGGCAAAGCGCCGGAAAAGAACCTTGCGGGCATCGAAAATCAGCAGTTTTTTTCCATTGACGGCGGTCCACGCGCCTGGCGCCGGATTGCATCCCCGGATCAGATTGTAAATATGATCGATCGGTTTCGCCCAATCGATTTTCCCCTCGGCCGCCCGGCACCAGCCCTCATAGCTCGCCTGCGACTCGTCCTGCAAGGTTTCCATCTGTTTGCCGGCCAGAACCAGGTCCGCGGCCTCCAGCATGGCCTGCACGCCCATTGGAAACAAGCGGTCGAAATAAACGCTGCCCAGGGTGTCATCGGGTCCGATCGGCGTCCTTTTCTGCAGAATCACCGCGCCTTCATCCAGACCATCCGACGGGCGGAAAATACTCAGCCCGGTCTCGGTATCGCCTTTGATGATCGGCCAGTTGATGGAGCTGGGGCCGCGGTACCTGGGCAAAAGCGATGGATGGTATTGAATCGTGCCATGCTTCGGGATCGTCACGAACTCCTGCGGCGCGAACTGCAGCACGAACGCCATGATCCCGATATCGGCATTCGCTTCCCGCATCGCTCGGGAGGCTTCGGGATCCCGCAGCGATTTGAACTGATGGACCTTTAGTCCCTTCGCTTCCGCCGCCGCGCGCAGGGCGTCGGGCCTTGCGCCTTCCTTTTCGGGTGCGCAAAATACCGCCCCGACCTCGTCGCCGCGCGCCAGAAAGGCTTCCAGCACTGTCTTGCCGAAGTCCTGCTGGCCGACGATGGCGATTCTCACTTCGAGAACGCCCCCGCCTGTTTCTTCGCCGCTATTTCGGCATCGCTCAACCCGAGCACTTCCCTCAAAATCTCTTCAGTGTGCTCACCGAGAGTGGGCGACCGCTCGATCTTCGCCGGCGACGCCGACAACTTGATCGGCATCCCCACGTTGAACCACTTGCCGCGCTGCGGATGGTCGAGTTCCACATACATTTCGCGGCCCTGGACGTGAACATCGCTCGCCAGATCCGCGGTAGACATGATCGGCCCGCACGGCACATCGAGCTCGTTCAGGATCTCCATGAGTTCACGCTTGGTGTAATTCGATCCGAACTGATCGAGCAGCTTCCATACGTCGTTCTGGTTCTTACGCCGGTCGGCGATCTTTGCGTAACGCGCATCGGTCGCCAGATCCGGCCGGCCCACCACCGGACCGATGCGTTTCGCCAGCGCATCCCAGACCGCTTCCTGGACGACCACATAGATATAGTCGTTCGGCCCCCCCGGCTTACACTTGACCGCATTGCCCAGCTGGCCGCCGCCCGAATCGTTGCCCGCGCGGGGCGTTTCGGTCAGGCCTTCGGTGGGCACGGAGTATTCGCTGAGAGGCCCGTGCGAGAGGCGCTGGTGGTCGCGGAATTTCACCCGGCAAAGATTCATCACGCCATCCATCATGGCCACTTCGACATACTGCCCCTGCCCGGTGCGATGACGATGCTCCAGCGCGGCGAGCAGCCCGATCGCGAGGTGCAGACCCGTGCCCGAATCCCCGATCTGCGCGCCCGTGACGAACGGCGGTCCTTCGGGCACGCCGGTCGTGCTCATGGCTCCGCCCATTGCCTGGGCTACGTTCTCATATGCCTTGAAGTCGGCGTACGGACCGGACGAACCGAAGCCCTTGATCGAACCCATAATGACGTGCGGGGCGATGGCGTGAACCTGCTCCCAGCCGAATCCGAACCGGTCGAGGACGCCAGGCCCGAAATTCTCCATCAGGATGTCGCACTTCTTCAGCAGCTCGGTAAACACCGCCTTGCCTTCGGGCGACTTCATGTTGACGACGATCGAGCGCTTATTGCAATTCAACATCGTGAAATACAGGCTGTCCGCATTGGGCACGTCGCGCAGTTGGCCGCGCGTGGCGTCGCCCGCCGGCGACTCCAGCTTGATCACATCGGCGCCCAGCCACGCGAGAAGCTGCGAGCAGGTCGGCCCCGCCTGCACGTGCGTCATATCGAGAATGCGGATTCCCTTCAGTGCTTCCATCTATCTGTGTCTCTCTCCTTGAAAAGGTCAACCTGCCACGGACAATTTCTTCTACTTGTACATGGTCTGGTTCGAAGTGCCCGAGGAATAGACATCGCGGTTGATCACGACATCCACCAGCGCCGGCTTGCCCGAATCGCGCGCTTTTTCGAGCGCCGGCCGTATATCCTCCGGCTTCGTCACGCGGATGCCGAAACCGCCCATCGCTTCCGCCAGATGATCGAAGCGCACATCGCCCACGATGTTGCCGATATCGCCGCGGCCCGGATATTTGCGCTCCTGCCCGAACCGGATCTGGTTCCACGACGAATTGTTCCCGATCACGCCCACATATGGCAGTTTGCGATGCACCATGGTAATGAAATCGAAGCCCGTCAGCGTGAAGGAGCAATCGCCGTAAAGCACCACCACATCGCGTTCCGGCTGCGCCAGCTTCGATGCCATCGCGAATCCGGTGCCAACGCCCAGCGTGCCGAGAGGGCCGGGATCCATCCAGCCGCCCGGCCGGTGCGGACGCACGATCGAACCCGAAAACGTCACGATATCGCCGCCGTCGCCGATATAAACGGTATCGTCCCCGAGGAACTGATTGATCTCATGGCAGAGGCGCACGGGATGGATCGGCACTTCGTTCGCCGCGATGATCTTGTCGTTCTTGCCCTGCGCCTTCGCCTCGTCCGCGCGCAGCATCTCGATGAAAGGGTCGTGCTTTCGCGACACATCGCCCTTCGACGCTTCGCACATGGCGTTCACGATAGTCTTCAGATTCCCCACCAGCCCGAAATCGAAGTCGCGATTGTTACCGACATTGCGGTAATCCATGTCCATGATCACGATCTTCGCTTTGGGACTCAGGCGCCGCCCGTAGCCCATGCGGAAATCGAGCGGCGTGCCCGCCAGCAGGATCACGTCCGCGTTGTCGAACGCCGTCTTGCGCGAAGGCATAAAGCCGTAGGGATGATCCGGCGGCAGCGTGCCTCGCGCCGATCCATTGACGTAGATCGGCATGTTGAAATGGCGCGCGAACCGGTCGATGGCATTGTGCGCCCGGCAGGTGCGCGCCTGCGTGCCGAACAACGCCACGGGACGCTCGGCATTCGCCAGCAGCTCGGCCACCTGCTCCACGATCTTCGGATCGCCGAGGAAATCCGGCGGTCCGCCGTCGGCGCCGCGCACGCGGTAATTCTTTGGATAGCGCACCTTGGACGCTTCCACCTTGCCGTCCATGATGTCGTGCGGGATCTCGAGGAAGCCCGGTCCCGGCGCGCCGTTGAACATCTCGCGCAGCGCGATGCCCATCATCTCCGCCACGCGTTCGGTGGTCATCACCAGCGAGGCGAACTTGCTGATCGGCGTCATCATTTCGGTATGACGCAGTTCCTGCAATCCGCCCATGCGGTACTGTTTGAGCGCCGAATTGCCGCCGATCAGCAGCATCGGGCTCTCGGCGCGGAATGCGTTCGCCATGCCGGTCACCGCATCGGTCGTACCCGGACCCGCCGTCACCACCGCGCAGCCAAGCCCCGTGATGCGGGCATACGCGTCGGCCGCATGCGCCGCCACCTGCTCGTGGCGCACGTCGACGATCTCGATGCCTTCGTCGATACACCCGTTATAAATATCCACAATGTGGCCGCCCGAAATGGTGAAGATATGCTTGATGCCTTCCTGCTTCAGCATTTTGGCCACGATCTGGCCGCTCGAAATCATTTCGACCGCGGGCGCGGCTGGAGCTGCGGGCGCAGCTTTGGTCTCAGTGATGGTTTCAACAGACATAAGAAATATAATGTCACGCTTCACCCAGCGCTTCGGCGAACGCCTGAAACAACTTCGCCTCGCGCGCATCGGTGGCGCTCATGTTTTCCGGGTGCCATTGCACCCCCAGAACAAACCTTTTATCCGGCCGCTCCACGGCCTCGATCGTCCCATCGTCGCCATCGCGCGCCGATACGATTAATCCACTGCCAGGCCGCGCAATCGCCTGATGGTGACGCGAGTTGACATCCAGCCGTTCGGCGCCTTCGACGATCGCCGACAGACGCGTCGCCGGAACGATCTCGATCGCGTGCGCCGGCGCGCCCCGGTTCTCCGGATTGCTCTGCCGATGCCGGGCGCTCGAATCCAGATGCTGCACCAGCGTGCCGCCGTGCTGCACGTTGAGGATCTGGAGGCCGCGGCAGATCGCGAGCACAGGCACATCGCGCTCCAGCGCGTCCGCGATGAGTGCGCATTCCAGCTCGTCGCGCGCGTCGTCGGGCTCGTCGGTGCCGGCCTGCCGGGCCTCGCCGTAGCGCGCGGGATTCACGTCCGAGCCGCCCAGCAACACGAGCCCCGACCAGCCCGGCGGAACGGAATCGCCTGGCGTGACCACCACCGGCTCGATGCCGGCGCTCCGCAGCGCTTCTACATATGGTTGCGACTCGGCAGGGCGCCAATGGCCCGCCGAGCCGCACACCGCGACTACCCGCTTCACGTTTAGATCAAAGCGGACGGCCGCTGCTCCCAGGGCGTCTTGCCCTTGTCTTTGGACGCCGCTTCCACGTCCTTTACATAAGCGCCGGCCTGCGTCAGCATATGGTGCAAATCGTTGCCGAGGCTGATGAACGGGAATCCTTTGTCGAGAAACTCTCCCACGCGCGAAGTGCCGAACAGGAACAGCCCGAGGATAACGTTGTTCTTCGCCGCGGCGGCGCGCAGTTTGTCCGTCGCCGCACCCAGCTCGGGCGAAGTATACATATGGGGAAACTCGTATTTCTCATACAGTCCCATCGACATGCACAGATCGTTCTGCCCCAGGAACAGCAGATCGACTCCCGGCACCGCCGCAATCTCGTCTATATTTTTGATGCAATCCGCCGTCTCCACCTGCAGCGCCACGATCGTATTCGTATTCGCCGCGCCGGCGTAACCGAGCAGGCCCTTCTTGTTCATCGACCGCTGCGGGAAATAAACCGAGCGCGTCCCGGCGGTGGGGTAAAGGCAGCAGCTGATCGCCTGCCGCGCCTCTTCGGCAGTATTGATATAGGGCACAAGGACGCCGTCGGCACCCAAATCGAGCGACTGCTGAATCCCGGCGCGGTCCGCATAACCGGCCACGCGCACCAGCGACTTCGCGCCGCCGCTCGCCACTCCAGCCAGCATCGTCGACAGCTTTTCATAGTTCATGGGACCGTGCTGGGAATCGATC
>CAWBIS010000305.1:0-7561 GCA_963788485.1 Terriglobia bacterium | reverse complement strand
AAGAAATCTCGGAAGATGATGCCCCGGACCAAGCCGTGCTCGAAGGATTCGACCGCGGCCCCATCCGGCGCGTCCGGCAGGTCGTCCGATATTTGGCGGCAAGAGACGCCAACTTTCTCTTCGGCACGGACACTCCCTCCGCTCCGACTTACGGGAATCTGCCCGGACTGAACGGCTACCTAGAGATGGAACAAATGCACCAAGCCGATTTGTCCCTCCAACAGATCTTGAGAGCAGCCACGATTAATAACGCTCGAGAATTCAAACTCGATTCGCAAATTGGAACCATCGAGCCGGGGAAAATTGCTAATCTCATTCTCCTGAACAAATCGCCGTTGGAAAGCGTCGATGCGTATGACAGCATCGTCACGGTTTGGGTTCATGGAAAACCAATCTCCCGTGACAGTTTGGGAGCCAATTCGAGCCGGTAGACCGCGGCTCATCACTATTTTCTTGACAAAGCCTAGCCAGGTGGTATACTAAACTTGGTTGACTGTGCTTTCGGACGAAAGGGCTCTGCGCATGCCGAGCTGGCACGATTCTGACCTCCGCCCGCCAGGGCGGATCGCTTACACTTCCAAAGACAAAAAGTCACAAACTGGGCCGTTTCCACAAAAAAGGAATTCCTTTTTATTACGTTCGAAGCCGGAATGTGTATTAAAACAAAGGGGACGCAGACTAAATGCCCGAAAAGAAACGGACATGTTCGGCTCAGTTTCGGGCATTTTCCCGAAAATCGCGCGCATTTTGCAGCATAATTACGCTTTTTTGGGCCTAAATGGACATTCGGATCAGCAAACAGAGCGAAGTTCCTCTCCGCCAGCAGTTGGCGGAGCAGATCGTCTTTCACATTGCGACGGGCAAGCTCCAGCCGGGGCAAGCGTTGCCGAGCGTACGCTCGCCGGTTCCTTCTCGATCTGTGAAACGCCTCCCAGCGCGAACAGAGTGATTTCCTTCACCGGGAGTCCGTGCGAACTGGCGAACAGCGAGTGCGCCAGTTCGTGGACCAGCAGCGAAACGAAGAACAGCAGACCGGTGACGATCGACATTGCCAGAATGACGCCATCGCCCCATTCCGGATTCTTCGTGTGGAATTGCGCGAAGAGCGAAGTGCCGATCAGCAGCGCGATCAGGAACCAGCTGTAGTGCAGCCCGATCTCGATCCCGAAGATTTTGCCGAGCCTGATCTGCGACCGCAAGTTCCTGTCAGTCCCAATTCATGATAATCTTTCCGGAACTCCCCGACTGCATCAAATCGAACGCAGCCTGAAAATCCGCGAACGCGAAATGGTGCGTGATTACAGGGCTGATATCGAGACCGGATTCCAGCATGACCGTCATCTTGTACCAGGTTTCGTACATTTCACGGCCGTAGATGCCCTGGATGGTGAGCATATTGAAGATCACCAGATTCCAGTCGATCGCGATTTCGTTCGGCGGGATGCCCAGCATCGCGATCCTTCCCCCATGCGCCATGTTTGCGAGCATTTCGCGAAATGCCGGCGCGCTGCCGGACATTTCGAGCCCCACGTCGAAGCCTTCGGTCATCCCGAGTTCCTTTTGCACATCGCGCAGACTGCGCGTGCGTGGATCGAGCGCAAGCGTGACTCCGACTTTCCGTGCGAGGTCCAGCCGGTAAGGATTCAGATCCGTGATCACGACGTTACGGGCGCCCGCATGCTTCGCCACGGCGGCGGCCATGATGCCGATCGGTCCCGCGCCTGTCACCAGCACATCCTCGCCGAGCACGGGAAATGCGAGCGCAGTGTGAACGGCGTTGCCAAAGGGATCGAAGATACAGGCGACATCGGGGTCGACCGCATGTTTGTGCACCCAGATATTCGTCATGGGCAGCGCTATGTATTCGGCAAAGGCGCCGGGCCGGTTCACGCCAACGCCGCTCGTGTTGGCGCAGAGGTGCCGCCGGCCCGCGAGGCAATTCCGGCAGCGCCCGCAGACCACGTGCCCTTCGCCGCTCACCAGTTGGCCGGGGAAGAAATCGGCGACATTCGATCCCACGGCGACGATCTCCCCCATGAATTCATGGCCGATGACCATTGGCACCGGGATGGTGCGCCGCGCCCAGTCGTCCCACTTCAGGATGTGGACGTCCGTGCCGCAGATGGACGCCTTCCTGACGCGTACGAGGACATCGTTGATGCCGATCTCGGGCACCGGCACTTCCTCCATCCAGAGTCCGGGTTCGGCCTTGCTTTTTACCAGGGCTTTCATCATTCTTTCCATCCTAAGCGGAGGCTTTCCGTCCTAAGCGGAGGGCTGGAGTTTTCCGCCGAGGGCGGGCGTCAGAGGCAGCCGCCGACGGTGCCGAGCAATAACTGCGAATCCAGCTTCCGGCGGTGGTTCTTCGTCAAAGTGAGCGCCGTGCCATCTTCGAGAACCACGCGGTAATCTCCCCGAAACCAGGGCTGCAGCTCCCTGACGCGATCGATATTCACGATGGCGGAACGGTGAATGCGCACAAATCGCGCCGGATCGAATCGTGCCTCCGCTTCGCTGATGGTCGTCCTGAGCATGTGGGTCTTGCCGCCGCAGTGGAGGCAAACGTAATTGTCCGCCGCCTCGATCCAGTCGATCTCGCCGAGACGCACCAGAATCACGTGGCCGTTCTGGCGCACCGCGATGCGCTCGGGCAGGCGCGCCGGTCGAAGCGCGCCCGCCCTGTGCCACCGCGCGATTTCCGCCTTGGCGCGGCAGAGCGAGCGATGGAAGCGCGTTGGTTCGAGCGGTTTCAGCAGGAAATCGAATGCCTGCGTCTCGAACGCGCGGACGGCGGCATCGCATTGGCCGGATGTGAGGATGACGAGGGGCGCTCGCCCCGGGATGGCGCCTGGCACCTCGAAGCCATCCATCCGGGGCGTCTCGGCGGCTACAATTGCGATGTCCGGCTGCTCCCGATCCACGGCACGTAACGCCTCCGCGCCGTCTGCGCATTCGCCGATCAGTTCGCATTCCGGGTCGAGCGCGAGCAAACACTGCAGCTGCCGGCGCGTGACGGATTCGCTTTCCACGGTTAATACCCTGAACTCGGACATCTCCTGGCTGCTCCTTTCCGCCATTGAGCAGAGCATAACGTACGTTTTGCAATTGAGTACAGATGCAGATCCATGTCTGTATAACCGGTACAGATGGAGAAGACCGAAATCTGTTATACATGCATTAATGCCCGCCGCAGCGGCGTCCGCGCCGCTTTACATTCAAATTGCCGGGAGCGTCATCGAACAAATCGGGAACGGGACGCTGCGGGCCGGCGAGAAGGTTCCTTCCATTCGCCGCCTCAGCCGGCAAAAACGCGTGAGCATCTCGACCGCCCTGCAGGCTTATCTGTGGCTGGAGAGCCGCGGGCATATCGAGGCGCGTCCGAAGTCGGGATTTTTTGTACGCCGTCCCTTCGCCAGCCTGATTCCCGAACCGCGCTATAAAACGGCTTCCGCGCAGCCGCAGGTGCTCGGAACGAATGACATCCTGGCCACGTTCATGACGTCGGCGCGCGACCCCGAGTGCATTCCGTTTGCGGCCGGATGCATCACGCCCGATCTGTACCCGAACCGCGCCCTGAATCTGATTCTGCGCCGCATCGTCAACCGGCAACCGCTCCACAGCGGGCGATACGAGTTCCCTCCCGGCATCGAATCCCTGCGGCGCCAGATCGCCCGCCGCTCTCCCGATACGGGATTCGAATCGGCCCCTGAAGATGTGGTTGTCACCTGCGGCGCTTTGGAAGCCGTGACTCTGAGTCTGCGCGCGGTGGCGAAACCGGGCGACGTGATCGCGGTCGAGAGCCCCACCTATTTCGGCATCCTGGGGAGCGCCGCGTCGCTCGGCATGAAGGTGGTCGAGATCCCCACCCACCCTCAGGATGGGATGGATCTCGATCGGCTCGAAACCGCCATCCGAAATCACCGGGTCAAAGCGTGCGTGGTGATGCCCAGCTGCCACAATCCGCTCGGATATGTGCTGCCGGAGCGGAAGAAGAAAGAGCTCGCCGATCTGGCGGCACGCTCGAACATAGCGGTGATCGAGGATGATGTTTACGGGGATCTCGCCTACAATACGCCGCGCCCGCGGACCGTGAAGTCGTTCGACAGAAAAGGCCTCGTTCTACTGTGCTCGTCCTTTTCGAAAACATTGCCCCCAGGCTACCGGGTCGGCTGGGTCATGCCCGGCCGCTACCGCGCCGAAGTGGAGCGCTTGAAGTTCCTCTCTACCGTCGCCACCTCGACGCTCTCGCAGATGGCGGTGGCCGATTTTCTGGGCTCGGGTGGCTATGACAGGCACCTGAACCGGCTGCGCGCCGTTTTCGCCGGACAGGTGGAAACGGTCCGTCAGGCAGTAGCGCGCTATTTCCCCGAAGGGACTCGCGTGAGCCGGCCCGCGGGCGGCATTCTCCTCTGGATTGAGATGCCGCCGAAAATCGACGCGCTCAAGCTCTATCAGTCGGCGCTCGCCGAACGCATCGCCATCCTGCCGGGTAGAATCTTTTCGTCGTCGAATCGTTTCCGGAACCACATCCGCATCAACTGTGGCCACGCCTGGACGGAAGCGCACGAACGCGCGCTGGTTAAACTGGGGAAACTCTGCGAGAAGTAATGTCGACCCTGCTGCAGTTTTCCTTTGTCGCGTTCACCTCGATTTTCGTCCTTGTCGATCCCATTGCGGCGGTCCCGACTTTCCTTGCGATGACGGACCAGTCCGATGCGCGCCGCCGCCGTCACATGGCGGTACGGGCCTCGTGGACGTGCTTCCTCGTGTTGAGCGTTTTCGCCCTGGGCGGAACGTTCATTTTTCAGCTGTTCGGGATCACGCTGCCCGCTTTCAAGATCGCCGGTGGCCTGATTCTCGGGCTGATCGGCATCGACATGCTTCGCGCAAGGCGCTCACCCACGAAGGAAGCGCCTGGCGACGCCGAAGAGGGGGCGGAGAAGGAGGACGCGGGCATCATCCCGCTCGGGATCCCCATGCTCGCGGGTCCCGGATCCATGTCGTCCGTCACGGTGCTGATGACTCAGAATACGGACTGGGTACACCGGGGCATCGTATTGGCGGCAGTGGCGACGACATCGGTGTTGTCGTTTCTGGTGCTCGCCGCGGCCGAAAGGATCGGGTCCTGGCTGCACGAAACGGGCATCCGCATTATGTCCCGCCTTATGGGGCTGTTGTTGACGGCGATCGCCGTCCAGTTCGTTCTGAACGGTCTGCACGACGTGGGTCTCGTCCGTTAGTGGGGCCGAATGGCATTCCGCCCCACGCCAGCATTTGTCCGAGTTCAGGACTCAGATCGAAGCCGCCGATGCCTAAGAATCCTGTTAACCGATCGTTATTTCTTTTCCGCTTGACCGCGCGAATAATCCTGTTCGGTAGAGCTGGCGAGCGCGGGCGAGCCGGCGTCTCTGGGTTGGCCGGCGGGATAACCGGATTCGGAAACTCCCGTCATGCTTTGCTCTTTGCTGCCGCCGTCCGGACTGGTGGTGCTTGTCCCGCATCCGATGAGTAAACCCGCTGCAATCAGAGCGGCCGTCGCGATTGTTTTCCGAACCATCTCCACTAGAATTACCACGGCCGATGTTATGATCGCTCGCGTAGGCCGCAAATGGGTCGTCTCGTCGTGCTCGCGCTGGTGGTTCGGACGTTGTCCGCCCAAACCGCGCCCGAAATTCGCAAGGCCGTGGAGCGCGCTCTGCCGGTGCTGCAGAAGTCGGCCGCGACATTTGTTTCCAAACGCGCGTGCGTTTCCTGCCACCACAATATTCTTCCCGTGATGCTCCTGCACCTGGCGCGGGAAAAGGACGTCAAGATCGACTCCGCCGCTCTCGCGGCCGTGGAAGACAGGACGTTTCACGTATTGCGAGGACCGGCGGCGCTCGACGATGCAATCCAGGCGAACACGCTGAATGACCCAACCCCCGATGACAGTTATCTGCTGATCGCGGCGCATGCCGCCGGGTGGCCGCAGGACCTGACGACGGCGGTCTACGCGCGCCGTATAGCCAACTGGCAGCGAGACGGACACTGGGTGACTTCCGATTTTCGTCCGCCGCATTCGAGCAGCTTGTTTACCGCGACGGCAACCGCGGTGCGCGCGATCGTTCTCTACATGCCCGAGGAACTGCGGGCAGAACGCGACGCTGCTATTCTGCGGGCGCGGCGCTGGTTGCTCGAGACCCGGCCTGCTTCCACCGAGGACGCTTCGTTCCGCCTGATGGGACTGGTGTGGGCCGGTGCAATGGCAGATGAGATCGCGGCGGCGCGGCATGATTTGCTGACGTTGCAGGCTGCAAATGGTGGCTGGCCCGAGTTGCCGGGATATCCATCCGATGCTTACTCGACCGGCGAGGCGATTTATGCGATGCACGAAGCGGGCGTTGGCGCCAGGGATCGTGCATCGAGCGCGGGCTTGCGATTTTTGCTTTCGACGCAGGCGCCGGACGGGACGTGGCACGTCCACACACGCATGATCTCTCCGGCCGAGGTGAGTCCGCAATATTTTTCGACCGGATTTCCGTATGCGAAAGACGAATACCTCTCGTATGCGGGAAGCTCCTGGGCGGTGATGGCTCTCCTCACTGCGCTGCCTGTATCCGGCGACACAGCCGGCCCGATCGAGGTGCTGAGGGACAAATCGTGGATTCGCACCGCACTGTTTGGAACTGCGCAGCAACTGGCCGAACTGCTGGATCGCGGTTTGAATCCGAATAGCAAGACCGATGGCGGCACGACCCTGATCATGATAGCTGCGCCCGATGCCGCAAAAGTCCGGCTGCTTCTGAATCGCGGCGCCGAACTCGCGCCGAAAGCGCTCGCGATTGCGACGGCCTGGCGCGGTACCGCGGCTTCAGTCAAAGCCCTGCTGGACGCCGGCGCAAACGCCAAAACCCCCAAAGCCCTGGAACATGCATCCATGAGCGGCGATCCGGAGGTCGTTAAACTGCTGCTCGCGCGTGGCGCCGATCCATCGCCCGGACTTTCGCAAGCCGTCACCTTCGGCTATCCCGATATCGTCCGCACGCTGATTGCCGCCGGAGCTTCGGCCAACGGAACCGAAAGCTCGGGCATCAACCTGCTGCACTGGGCCGCCATCACGAATCGTCCCGAAGTGATCCCCGCGCTGGTGGAAGCGGGCGTTTCAATCAACGCGACCGACGATTTCCTATACACGCCAATCATGTACGCAGCCACCATCGATTTCGGCGACACCCGCGTTTTGAAAGCTCTGCTGAAGGCCGGCGCCGATCCGAAAATTCGCAACGACGAAGGCCGCACCGCGATCGAGCAGGCCCGCTATTTCCACCACCCGCTTCTGGAAGCGGCTCTGAGATGAATGCGTTCGAATACCAATCGCCGGGCAGCATGCCATCCCGGCCCATTATTTACGCTTTGGCGCCGGCGGGTTTCAGGAACTTCGACCAGTCGCGGACCTGTCCGGGACGCCGGTCGTCGCCCAGCATCATCCACCCTGGATATTCGGGTGTCAGACTGCTGACCGCATCGAGCTCTTTCAGATCTTCGTCTTCCAGTTTGACGTCGATTGAGCCGAGATTGTCCT
>CAWBIS010000304.1:0-22369 GCA_963788485.1 Terriglobia bacterium | reverse complement strand
CAATCTGCCCCACGGAGGTTGTGAGAAAATTTGTGAGTCGGATTGGTGGGATATCGTATGGGCGAAGACAACGCGCATTCTTCCATTCTGTCGAAGCTGCCAGTCGGCGCCCTGGTCATTGTATTTGTTCTTACCTTTGCGGTCTGGATCTTTTTCTACGAGCTGGACATGCCGCTGCAGGCTCCGGCGACAACCGTGGTCGCCGCGGTTATGCTCGGGGTGGTGATCGCGGTGAGATGGATGTGGTCACGCAAATCGAAAGGCAAAATTTGAAGACGCTTTTCGGAGCCGCGGTATTTCTGGCTTGCCAGGCGGCAGCGTGGGCGGCTCCGCTTGCGGTCGTTTGCAGCGTCGAGGCGCCCATTGTGGAGCCCCGGCAGGAGACCACCGCAAGCGTGTTGACCGACCTTTCCCCATCCACCGCGCTGCGCTACGAATGGAAAGCCAGCGCCGGCGTGCTTAGCCACGCCAGCGAGAGCGCCACGCAATGGAACCCGAACGGCTCGCCCTCCGGGTCTTACACTCTTTCCGTTGCCGTGACCGCGCCGGATAGCTCCGCGGGATACTGCTCCGTCGTGGTTCTGGTGGGAAGAGAAACGCGCGGCGGCAGTGCGGCGCCTACCCGGCAACTGCGCAGCGCGATGCTGCTCCCAGGCAAAAAAGAGGCGGAAAAGTTCGGACTGTACAGTTACCTTCTGCTGGCGTCCAAACCGAATGCGTCGAACCGCGAGCGCTATGTAACATTTCTCAAAGCTTTCACCGATACCCTGGTATCTTACGACAAGCTCAGCGAGGTGTTATCGCCGCCGCAACTGAATATCGTCTATTTGCCCGTTCGCGACGATCCGCCGGCCGAATTCAAAATCGACGACTGGCTTCTCGATCACTACGATTACGATCGCGCCCGAAGGTTGCTCGAGAGCATTCCCGGTGCGCATCCCGGAGACGGTCCGTATATCGTTTCTTCCGAGCATCCGCTTGCAGGAGCCGGTCATGCCCCGGATCGATACCTCTTTGAGGACTTGAGCACAGTGCCGGTTCCGATCGTGAAATTCTGGGTGAACCAGTTCCGGGTTCAGACGGCGCAGGAACGCTGGGACCATGCCACTCTCAGCGGCGTAGCCCTCCGCATCCGAACCAGTATCGAGATCGCAGCTATCGCGTATCCGGAGATCCGAAGTTCTATCGCAAGTCTGCTGAAGTGGGATTAAGCCATGCCTATCGTCCGGCGTTTCGTGCTTTTCGCTCTCTTTGTCTTCGCCTGCGCGGCGCAAACGGATCGCGACGCGGCGGGAAAGCTGATGGATTCAGCACGCGTGCTCGCCGCCTCAAAGAACCCCGACGACCTGCGCCGCGCGGACACCACCTACGAGCAAGCCGCCGAGTTATGGCGCAAGGTCGGCGATAAGCAGAAGCAGATTGAAGCGCTCTATGGCGCTGCGTGGACGCACTATTCCATCGGCGAGTTTCCCAGGATGCTGGACTTGCTCAACAGCGCCATGGAAGTCGCGGGCACCAGCGACTTCCCCGCGGCCCGTGCCGAACTGCACTCCAGTCTCGCGGTGGTGCACGATGCCCGGGGCGAATACCGGCAGGCCGCCGATGAATACGCCGCGGCTGTCGAAATTCACAAGAGCCTGAACAATGCGACTGCGGTTACGCAGGTGACCGGCTTCGAGGCGAGCGCGTGGATTTTGTTGGCCACTGCCGCGGAAAAGGCCAAAGAAACAGACACTGCGATCGACGCCCATCGTCACGCGGTTGCGCTCTTTCAACGAATCGGCGATTCCAAACGCGCGGGCCAGGAATTCGTTCGGCTCGGCATGGTGAATCAGCAGATCGGAACGCCATCTGCATTGGACCAGGCAGCGGTTTTCTATAACAATGCGCTGCCGTTGTTCGAGGCCGCATCGGATCCGGCCGATGTGGCGATGACCTGGTGGAGGTTGGGAACCGTCGCCGATTCGCAAAATCAGACCGAACGTGCGCGCGATGCGTTTCTGAAAGTCATGCCGTACATTTCAGACCTGCCGAACGGACAGTCTCAGGGAATCGCCCTGAATTCATTGGCGATGGTGCTGGATAAGCTCGGCGACTATGCGGGGGCGGCCGGATATTACGAACGGGCCATTCCGCTGTTCGCCAATGCCCGCGATGAGACCGATCAATATCTCGCGGGAATGAAACTCGGCAAGATTCGCGAGAACATGAGCCAGACGACGGAGGCGCTGGCGCTCTACCAGGCGTTGCTCCCGGTCACGCACGCAGCCGGGAAAGGAGCAGACGAAGCCACCGTTTACGGCCGCATCGGGATGATCCATTTTGCCTCCCGCGAATGGCAACCGGCGCTGGACGCTTTCAACGACGCCCAGCAGTTGCATGCCGGCTTGAAAGACAAGTATGGCGAGGCCTCGGATTGGGCCATCATCGGCTCGGTTTATGGCAACCGGGGTCAATACCGGGAAAAGCTGGCGGCGAATCTGCGCGCGCTCGCGCTGCTGGAAGGCGGCACAAACCGCCAGGCTGAAATGCAAATGCTCACCGAGACCGGCGACAGCTACAACTCGCTGCACATGAGCCGGCAGGCGATCGAATATCTGGAAAAAGCGCGGGCGCTGGCCGCGAATGACAACGCACAAATGGCGCTGGTCCTCGTTGAAATGGGCGAGGTCTATTACGGCGACAGCAGACTCGATAAGGCTTTGGAGCTCGAAAATCAGGCCCTTGATCTGGTGCTCAAACTGGATAAGCCGCTTTTCGTAAACCGCGTCCGGAACGACATTGGCATGGCTTTACAAGCCAAAGGCGAGATGACGAAAGCTCGTGAGATCTTTGAGCAGGGGCTCGCGGACGCACGCAATCGCAAGGAGGTTCAGCAGATTTATACCTGCCTGAACAATCTGGCGAGGCTCGATCAGGATCTGGGCGATACGCAGGAATCGGTGAAGCTCTTCGAAGAATCGCTCGCAATGGCTCGGCAGGATAGTTCCGGCAGCGAGACCGCGACGCTCGATGGCCTGGGCATGTCGTATCACATGCTGGGTCAGGACGACAAGGCGCTCGCCACGCTGAACCAGTCCCTTTCCCTCGCTCGCAAAAACGGCAACGACGATCACGAGGCGATCGCGCTGAACAATCTTGCCGTAGTCTACGACGATATGGGCCGTCCGCAGCAAGCTCTGGACGCCATGGAGCAAGCGTTGCTGAAACGGCGCGCACTGCAGGACGAAGCGGGCGTAGCCGATCTGTTGCGCGCGCTCGGCGGCATCTATCAAAACCTCGGTGACTACGATCGCGCCGAAAGTTACTTCGCCCAGGCTCTGGACACGCAGAAGCAATTTGACGACGAGCACGGCCAGGCGCTCACGCACAACAGTCTCGGCGTCATCCAGATGAACCGGCACGAGCCCGCAGCCGCCTTGCGTGAGTTCAATCAGGCGTTGCCTCTCGTCCGGAAGTTCGACGACCGGCGCGGAGAGGCGACGATCCTTTCCAACATGGGCAACGCGCTGCTCGATGCGGGCGAACTCAGGGACGCCGCGGCCAGCTTTGACAGCAGCCTCGCACTCGTGCGCGAGATGCATTATACGGATGGCGAAGCGCTGGCGCTGCACGGTCTGGGATCGGTCTATGAACGGTCCGGGGACCTCGACAAAGCTCTCGAAAGCTATCGCCTCGCCCTCGCGATCTGGCGCGATCTCCACGCCGCGGCAGCCGAGGCCAAGGCTCACTCGCTTATTGCGAAAGTGGAACGGAAACAGGGAAACATCGAAGGAGCCATAACCGAAGTCGGCGAGTCCATCCGGCTGCTGGAATCGCAACGCGGCGGCCTCGCCAGCGAAGATCTGCGCGCTTATTTCCTCGCGTCCATCGGGGATCCGTGGAAGGTGCAGATCGATCTGCTCATGGACATGCATCGGGCCCATCCCGGACAAGGTTGGGATCGACGCGCCTTCGAAGCCAGCGAGAGAGCGCGGGCGCGCAGCCTGCTCGACCTGCTGACGCAGTCGCGCATTGACCTGGATAAAGGCGTGGATCCGGCGCTGGCGGCCCGGGATCGTACCGCGGAGAGATCCCTGAGCGCCAAAGCGGCGGAACTGCAAAAGATCGCGCCGGGAAGTCCGGATTACACGCAACTGCAAAACGAGATCGCGGACCTGACCGCCGAACAGGCGCGCGTCGAGGCCGCCATTCGCGCAGCCAGCCCGCATAATGCGTCGCTCATCAGCCCGCAGCCATTGGGCCTGGGCGAGATCCAGAAGCGGGTGCTGGACCGGCAAACAACGCTGCTCGAATACTCCCTGGGGGAAGAGCGCAGCTACTTGTTCGTTGTCACATCCACGACCCTCTCGGCGGATGTGCTGCCGAAACGGAGTGACATCGAGAGTGCGGCAAGGGATCTCAATGCGGATCTTCAGGATTACCAGAAGGACCGCACGATGTTCCACAAAGACGCGGCAACCCTGAGCGCGATGATCCTCGCGCCCATCGCATCGCAGCTGAAGGGAAAACGTCTCGTGATCGTGGCCGACGGGGAATTGACGCAGGTTCCTTTCGGTGTGCTGCCGGTTGACTCCGGCAATCAACCGTTGATTCTGACGAACGAGATCCTGGCTCAGCCGTCCGCTTCCGCAGTAGCGGTCCTGCGCGAAGAGACCGCGCGCCGGAAGAAACCGTCTGGCGAGATCGCCGTGATTGCAGATCCGGTCTTCGAATCCTCCGACCCGCGATTACGCGGCGCAACGACGCCTGAGACAGCGATACCGCAGGTATTGAGCGCGGCCGTTCGGGACACCACGCGGGGCTCCGCACTCACACGCCTCGATCATTCGGCGGAGGAAGCGCGCGCCATTCTTGCGCTAGCTTCGCGGAGCCGGACGCTCTCCCTGCTTGGATTTCAGGCCAACAAGACGGATGTCCTGGACGGCCGGCTGGCAGGTTATCGGATCGTCCACTTCGCCACTCATGGGCTGATCGATCTGACCAATCCCCAGTTATCCGGCCTGGCGCTTTCCCTGTACGACCAGAAGGGCCAACCGGTCGACGGATTCCTCGACCTGAACACGATTTTCGACATGAAGCTCGACGCCGATCTTGTGGTCCTCAGCGCCTGCGAATCCGGTGAAGGCAAGCTGGTCGCCGGAGAGGGTCCGATGGGGCTGACCCGCGGATTCTTCCATGCGGGCGCCGCCAGTCTTGTGGTGAGCCTCTGGAGCGTAGACGACGAAGCTACCAGCGAGCTGATGCGGCGCTTCTACGAAGGCATGCTTGGCAGCTCGCGACTTCGTCCCGCCGCCGCCCTGCGCGCCGCGCAGCGTTCCATGTTCCTGAATTCGCGCTGGCAGGACCCGTACTACTGGGCGCCGTTTACGATTCAGGGCGAGTGGCGCTAAGCGGGGCGGAGGGCCTTCTGCGAATGGTCTGACCCTGCAGAGCGGAGAGCATCGCGCCGACCGTCCGGTGAGTCACCGGATCGCGCAGGTTCGGATTCAACTCGGCCAGCGGCGCCAGCGTAAATCGCCGCTCAGAGTAGCGGGGATGCGGGATCTCCAGTTCGTCACTCTGCACCACAAACTTGCCATAGAGCAGAATGTCGATATCGATGGTGCGCGGGCCATTGCGCACGGTGCGTATACGCCCGAGTTCCCTCTCGACCCTTTGTATCCGGTGCAGCAGTTGTTTCGGGAACAGGTCCGTCTCGAACTCCGCGGCAAGGTTCAGAAACCAGGGCTGCTCGCGCAATCCGACAGGCTCTGTTTCGTAAATACTCGAGACACGCAGCAGTTTCAGCTCCGGTGCGTTCAGGCGATCAAGCGCGGATTGGAGCAGCGTTTCGCTGTCGCCCACGTTCGATCCGAGCCCGAGGTAAACGAGCTTCAAAACAACTCCGGCTGATGGCCCAGGCCGCCGAAGCGCCGCGGCACTTTGAAATAATCGAACGCGCCGTCGGTGGCGATGCGTCCGCGCGGTGACCGATGCAGGAAACCGAGCTGGATCAGGTAAGGCTCGTACACCTCCTCGATGGTCTCGGCTTCTTCGCCGATCGAGGCCGCGATGGTTCCGATGCCGACGGGGCCGCCACCGAACTTTTCCAGCACCGTGCGCATGATCTTCTGATCGATCTCGTCCAACCCGAATTGGTCCACTTCGAGCAGATTCAGGGCGGTGGTCGCGACGGCCGCATCGATATGTCCGCGCGCCCGCACCTGGGCGTAGTCGCGTACCCGGCGCAGCAGTCGATTGGCAATGCGGGGCGTGCCACGCGAGCGCCGGGCGATTTCGGCGGCGCCTTCGTCGTCGATCGGCGTATCGAGAAGTCGCGCAGACCGCTCGACGATCGTCTTCAGCTCCGGTACGTCGTAGTGATTGAGGCGCAGCACCAGACCGAAACGCCCGCGCAGCGGCGCGCTGACCAGCCCCTGTCTCGTCGTGGCGCCGATCGCGGTGAATTTCTGCAGGGGAATGGAATGCGTGCGTGCGCCTGGGCCGGTGCCGATCAGAATATCGAGATGGAAATCTTCGAGCGCCGAGTAGAGCATCTCTTCCACATCGGGCAGAAGACGGTGAATTTCATCGATGAAGAACACCTGGCGCGCCTGTATTCCGCTGAGGATTCCGGAAAGGTCGAGTTTTTTCTGCAGCACCGGGCCGGACGTTTGCTGAAATCCGACTTCCAGCTCCTGCGCGATGATGGACGCGAGCGTCGTTTTGCCCAGACCCGGCGGCCCGTAGAGAAGCACGTGATCCATGGCCTCGCCGCGTTTGCGCGCGGCATCGATGGCGATCTGCAGATTTTCCTTGAGCCGCTGCTGGCCGGTGAAATCGGCGAGGCGCCGCGGACGCAGCGCCGCCTCGAGCTGGCGCTCGTCTTCATTCCCGCTTGCCGAAACCAGTCGCTCCGCGGCCATCACACTCCGGAATGGGGCTCAATCATCTTTATCGCACCTGCTTTATCGCACCAGCTCAAGCGCCTTGCGGAACAGCGGCTCGAACTCTTCGGGCGTACCCGCGGCCCGCGCCTTTCGCACCGCGGCCTCCGCGGCAGGCCGCGCGCTGCCCAGATTCAACAACGCCGAAAGCACATCCTCGTCGAGCCGCGAAAACGATGGCCCGGCGGCAGCCGCATCTTCCCCCGCCGGCGCCGGCAGCTTGTCGCGGAGTTCCAGCACCATCCTCTCGGCAGTCTTCTTGCCCACGCCGGGAATCCGCACCAGCTTTTCTATTTCGTTGCGGCGAATCGCACCCAGCAGATCCGCGGCGGACATGCCGCTGAGCACCTTGACCGCGAGGCCGGGGCCGATGCCGCTGACCCCGATCAGTTTCTCAAACAGATTTTTCTCGTCGGCGGTCAGGAATCCATAGAGCGCCAGCGTGTCCTCCCGGACGTGCATATAAATGCGCAGCTTCGTTTCGCCGCCCAGGTCCGGAAGCCGTGAAAAAGTCGAGATCGGGATGGTGACGTCGTAGCCGACGCCGCCCACATCGAGGATCGCCTGGTTCGGACTCTTCTCCACCAGCGTCCCGCGCAGCAGCGCAATCATGGGGATGGATTAAACATTGTACATGGCACGCCGCCGCTTCTTCGTCGATCAGGTCCGCCACGGACAAGCCGAAATCACGGGTGAAAACGCCCATCATCTCACCCGCGTGCTGCGTGTGGAAGCGGGGCAGAAGTTTGAAATCACGGACAACCAGCGCGCCTGGCTGGCGTCGGTTGAGACGGCGCACAAGAATCTGGTCCGCTTCACTGTTATCGAGGAACTCGCGGCCGGACCGGAACTTCCCGCCATCACGCTCCACCTCGCGCTGATCAAATTCGAACGATTTGAATGGGCGGTCGAGAAAGCTACGGAACTTGGCGTCGCGCGCATTGTGCCCGTTGAAGCCAACCGCAGCGAGCACGGATTATTCGCGGGCGCGCAGAAACGCGTCGAACGCTGGAAAAGAATCGCCCGCGAAGCGAGCGAACAATCGCGCCGCCTGCGTGCTCCTGAAGTGGACCTGCCCATCCGCTTGCCGGAGGCTCTGCAGGACCACGCCACGCATCGCGTCTGGCTGGATGAACAACCGGGCGCCGCGCCGCTCATCCGCGCGTTTTCGCCGCGCCCGGCGGACTCGGCCGCGCTCCTGATCGGGCCCGAAGGCGGATGGACCGACGCAGAACGCCGGCAGTTCGCAGCGTCGGGATGGCTCGCGGCGTCGCTCGGCCCGTCCGTTCTGCGCGCCGAAACAGCCGTCTGCGCCGCTTTGGCCGTCTTGTCTCAGATGTGGCTGATCGCGGGTTCGTGAGAGGCGACCGTTACAATCGAAACAGGTGGTTCCCCTGCGCGTCGGCTTTCTGGCGGATATTCTTGTCTCGGTTTTTGTCGTCCTTGCGCAGTTTCTGGTCGCGCGATTGTTTTTCACGCGCTGGAAACAACTATTGAGCGCCCCTCTTTCGCGTGCGATCTCCTGGGTTTTGTACGTTCTTTGGTTTCTCGTTCTGTTCGGTTCGCTGCTGCGCATTCCCGACGTCCAGTTTGCGCTGCGCTTCATACCCCCGCCACTGCGTGGCGCGATGATCGCAACCGGAAATGTCTGGGGAATGGCGACGGTCGTTTCGCTGGCCATCTATTTCCTGTGGCAACTTGTCGTTCCCAAAATGACGTTCCAGCACTCGCACGCCCGGCGCGGATTTATTCGCGTGGCCGGCGCCGCCGCGATCGCCGGACCCTTCGCGGCCGCGGGATTTGGCGCTGTCGTGGAACGAACCAATTTCCAGATCAGGGAAGTGGATCTGCCGGTCCCCGGTCTTCACCCGGATTTCGAAGGCTTTCGCATCGGTCAATTGAGCGATCTTCACGTCAGCCCGTGGCTCAGCGTGCGCGATCTGGGCCGCGCCATCGACATGCTGAACGAGCTCAAGCCTCACCTCACCGTCGTCACCGGCGATCTGATAACGCAGGTGGGCGATCCTCTGGACGACGCCATTCGGGAGTTGTCACGCCTGCGCGCCGATGCCGGCATCCTGGGCTGTCTCGGCAACCACGAAACCTACGCGCGGTGCCGGGACTACGCGACGCGCGAGGCGCGGCGTTACGGAATCGAGTTTCTGCGCCATGAAAATCGCCTTCTCCGCCGCGGACAGGGCGTCCTCAACGTGGCGGGGGTCGATTACCAGGTATCGGAAAAAATTCAGCCATACCTGCCGAACGCGGAGAAGCTGGTCGTGCCCGGTGCTGCCAACATCCTGCTGTCTCACAATCCGGATGTTTTTCCGACCGCTGTGCGCAAGGGTTACGACGCCATGCTGGCCGGGCATACGCATGGCGGACAGGTGACGGTTGAGATTTGGAACCAGACGCTCAATCTGGCACGTTTCGCGACGCCGTATGTCGCGGGCCTCTACCGGCTGGACGGCCGGAGTTGCTATGTCACGGCCGGCATCGGCACCATTACGGTCCCCGTGCGCATCGGCGCGCCTCCGGAAATTACCCTGGCGCGTCTGAGAAGAGCCTGAACCTTCGTGCGTTATCTGATCATCAGCGATCTGCACAGCAATCGGGAAGCCCTCGATGCCGTTCTCGGCGCTGCCCGCGGCGAGTACGACCGCGTTGTCTGTTGCGGCGATCTCGCCGGTTATGGACCCGACCCCAACCCCGTGATCGATTGGGCGCGCGCCAATCTCTACGCGGTGGTTCGCGGCAATCACGACCGCGGCTGCTCCGGTGCCGAAAATCTCGAATGGTTCAATCCCATTGCCCGCGTGGCGAGCCTGTGGACCCTGTCTCAGCTCACCGAAGTGAATCTTGAATTCCTGCGTTCTCTGCCCGCCGGCCCGCTCGCGGTCGACGATTTCCAGCTCATTCACGGTTCGCCCGTCGATGAAGACGAGTACCTGATCACGGTCAGCGATGCGCGCAATGTATTCGCGTATCTGGAAAGCGACCTCGTTTTTTTCGGACATACTCATTTGCAGGGCGGCTATGGCTGGCTGAACGGGCAATACCGGACCATCCCGCGGATGGAGTTCTTCCAGACGGAACTCTGGCACCGGTTGGATCCGGATGGCGCCTGGCTGATCAATCCCGGCTCGGTCGGCCAGCCACGCGATGGAGACGGGCGCGCGGCCTTCGCGCTTTTCAACACCCATGCTCGCGAAATCCTCTACCGCCGAGTGCCCTACGACTACGAGACCACGCGCCGCAAAATCGAAGCGGCGGGCCTTCCGGACGCGCTCGGATCGCGTCTGGCCATCGGGCGGTAGAAGCCGGATAAGAGACATGAGGCGTTCCGGATTCGCCGACCTGCCTCTCCATGGCGGAAAAGTTCCCCGGTGGCTGGCCGAGCGGATGACGCTGCTCGGAACGGCCATCGCCGAAAGCATTCTGCTTCACTACGGGCCCGGTGAGTTCCTTTCGCGGCTGAGCGATCCGTTCTGGTTCCAGGCCTTTGGCAGCGTCATGGGGATGGACTGGCACTCCTCCGGCATCACCACTTCGGTGATGAGCGCGCTCAAGCGCGGATTGAACCCGCGCGCCGCCGAGCTGGGCTTGTATGTCTGCGGGGGACGCGGCCGTCAATCGCGATCCACGCCCGAAGAACTGCGGCGCATCGCGCATGCGCGGAGCCTCGACGGCGACGAACTGGTCCGCACCAGCAGGCTCACGGCGAAGATCGACAACAACTGCATCGCCGATGGCTTCCAGATTTATCTGCACTCGTTTGTGGTGACGGCAACCGGCGAATGGGCGGTCGTGCAGCAGGGGATGAACGACGCCTCCGGCCTGGCCCGCCGCTATCACTGGCACTCGGCGTCGGTTCGCGATTTCGTTGCAGAGCCCCATACCGGCATCGCCGGAGAGCACCAGGGTGTCATCATGAATCTGGTCGATGCGCAGGCGCAACCGGCCCGCAATGCTCTGCTCACGATCGCGAAGGAGAGCCCCGAGTCCACGCTGAATGAACTGCGCCATCTGACGATGCCCCGGCACCATGACGTTCGCGCCGAGGATGTTGATCTGAAAAGGTTGGGCGCGGTCCTGGCCGTGGCGTACGAGAGGGAATTGCGCGAGTTTGCGGATCTGCTCCTGGTGGAGAAACTCGGGCCGCGCACGCTGCAGACGCTGGCGCTCGTCGCGGAGGTCGTACATGGGACCCCAGTTCGTTTTTCCGATCCAGCGCGTTTTTCATTTGCGCTGGGCGGCAAGGATCGGCATCCTTTCCCCGTACCGTTGAAGACTTACGACGAATCGATCGGGGTGCTGCGGCGGTCGCTCGATTCGGCGACTCTGGATGGGGCGCGAAAATCCGAAGGACTGAGGCGCCTGGATCGGTTCGTCCGAATGGTGGAAGAACGAGCGCAACCGGAAGCAAATCTCCCCGCGCTCGTCAAGCACGAGCTCGAAATTTCGAAGTCGCTCGACGGGCGCAGCGTCCATGACGACAGGCCTCGACAGTCTGCGGCTGTTTTAAAAGACAAAAACAGAATTCTTGTCCTTATCGGCGACTATCTGCGTTCATCTGCGGCTTGTTATGTTTTGCCTTTGAACTACTTCTTGTCGTGCTTCGCCGCATCCACGATTTCATTCAAGGTCGAGATGTCTTTCAAAGGCGGCGCCGTGCTCTTGAAGGTTCGGATGTAGGCGTAGATATCCTTCGCCTGCTTGTCGGACAACGACGCCTCGCCGAAGTTGGGCATTGATGTCGAGGGCGGCAGCGGAGCCACATTCGCGCGCCCGCGCAGGAACGTAATGAAACCCTGCTCGGTCGCAAGATTTCCCCATCGCCCCACGAAAGCCCGCGCTCCGGTTTCGCCGTTGTAGCCATGGCAGGCGTAGCAGCCATAGGCATAATAAAGACCCTTACCCGCCACCGCGTTTCCGGTTACGGGACTGGTAGGCGGCGGGTTGTTCGGCAGAGGCCCGCCGCCGCCTCGTTGAGCGTTTAATGTCGCCACCGGCGCGGCCAGCGCAAGCAGCAACATCCCTGGAAATAACCGCATATTCAAAACTCTCTTCATGCCCTTTCACTATCTCGGCTGGGTAATCACGTCGATCAGATACGGCTCACCGCGCTTCGCGGACGCGACGCCGCGACGCAACGCCGCCCCCAGTTTCGTGGGATCGGTGATCGGTCCCTCGGCAGCCATGCCGTATCCCCCCGCCATTTTGGCGTAGTCGAGAAACGGATCGCGCAAGGTGTTGCCGATGTAAGAG
This sequence comes from Terriglobia bacterium, assembly GCA_963788485.1. Lineage (GTDB taxonomy): Bacteria > Acidobacteriota > Terriglobia > Bryobacterales > Bryobacteraceae > BOG-234. The sequence goes on along the minus strand of CAWBIS010000304.1, from coordinate 10,172 downwards.
CGCTCGTTCCCTCGCCCGCGCACGCCGGCCATGTAGTCGACAAACATGTATTCCTGGTGCCATGCCCGGTTGTTGTGCATCACCGTGAGCATCGGCAGCTTGTGATGCGTGGCGGTCCAGAGAACGCCCGGCGCATAGTTGAGGTCGCCGTCGGTCTGGATGTTGACCACAATGCGATTGCGCGCTTTCGCGGCAAGCGCGGCGCCCACCGATGCCGGCGCGCCGTAACCCATGCCGCCGGCGCCCTGGCCGCCAAGATAGCTGTAAGGCTTATCGTGATCCCAAAGCTGAACGTTATGTCCGCCCGAGAAGTTACTGGGAGAAGCGAGGCACCAGTCTTCGTGCATGATCAGCGGCCAGAGTTCCGCGTATACACGGGCCGTACTGATTGGGGAGCCATTCCATCCGGCACGCGCGGTCTCGACCGCCCGCGTCAGGCCAACCACACGCGCGTCATGGTTCGCTCTTGCAATCTTTACCGAGCGCTCCTGAATGCGCGTCTTCTGGTCGCCGGTCATCTGCGATTTAACCTGCTCGATGATGAGCGGAAGGCTCGCTTCCGCGTCCGCCTCGATCGGAGGTGCGCTGGGCGTTCCGCGGCCCGCACGGCCGGCGCGAGCGCCCCCGGTGCCTGGCTTGATGCCGCCGAAATCGATGTTGTCGCGGTCCCGCTCCTCGGCAACTTTGGCCAGCGAAGGACCGGTGATCGAAGCCTGCGCGCCGCCGGTTTCAAGACCCAGAACGTAGTCGTAACTGGTGTCCGCCCCCGGTCCGCAAAGCGGATGCGTCTGCGGGAAACTCATGGGACCATTGGTCGCGGTGGTGCTGGTCGATGCGCCCACCAGTTCGGCCAGTTCGACCGACCGCTTCACTCCCTCCGGCGTTCGCAAACGGCCGACCGCAATCCTCGGGTTCTGCGCCTGGAGCAGCCCTTTGGCGATCTCTCGCGCATGCGTGGAGTCGATGGTCTCGAATGTGGGTGGTTTGTAAGCGGGAACCCTTGTGTTCGGGGCGTTGTCCTTTTGCAGATCGGAATTCATTACCACGAGCGTCGGCCCCATCGGCGGCGTAATCGCTTCGTTGTATGCCCGCTGAATCGCCACCAGAGCTTCGTCGATGGTTTTCGGCTCGTTGTCCCACTTGGTGTAGCCGCGAACCATCGCCGCCATGTCGTGCGCGGTGTGCGCCGGAATGAAGTCGATGTCGTTGCCGGCGATCATCACCACCGGCACTTTATCGTAATAGGCCTGGTAGATCGACATCGCCCCATGCTGAATGCCGATCGTTCCGTGCAGCATCGCGAGCATCGGCTTGCCTTCGGCTTTAGCGTAGCCGTGAGCCATCGTCACCGCCGATTCTTCGTGCAGCGCGGTAATCCACTCCGGCATCTGGTTCGGCGGATGACCGTAGTTGATGAAGGATTCCTGCAGGCCTTCGAAACTGGATCCCGGATTGGCAACCACGTATTCGATACCGAGATCGCGCACGGTCTGAACCATGAGATCCGAACCGGGCCGGGTGATGGTACGGACGGCCACGGGAGGTCGAATATTTCCCGCTTCACGGTCCAGTTTCGCCTGGGTGGGGGCGGGCACGCCGCTCGGGGGCTGCGAGCCGGTGCTGGTGCGTGCTGTCTGGGCCTCCACCAGCGGTGTGGACGTAACCGCAGCCGCTGCGCCGGCGGCGCTCTTCAGGAAACCGCGTCGACCAATCGACATTTTCTTCTTTGCCATGATTTCTCCTCTGCCAGGCCGGGTGGCTTTTGAGCAGGTCGCAATTTTTCGACTTCGGCCACAATAATATCAACTTCGCGCGACGCCGGGTGAACGCTGACAAACGCTGACAAACGCGGCAAGCCGGGTTCACCGATACTGATCCGCACGCGATGGAGTTGTGGATAGAGGTGTGGATGGAGTTGTGGCTTGATTTATTGCGGCGTAAAACGCCTGGTTCGCGCATCGCGATCACATTCGTGCCGACCGATTTTTGCGCTGTGGATGGCCGAACCCGGGTCAGAGCCCGTCACCCCGGCGCGTCGAGAGATTATTTGGGGGGCGCCTGCGCGGCTCGTAGCACACGGCTATAGATTGTCCGGCGCTACATGACCCACAAGCACCGCGTCGATTTGTTCGTTGCCCGTGGGGTAGCCTGCGTCAGCGACACGCGCGCCCGCTTCGAGTAAAGCTTGGATGATAAGCAGTTGGCCGAGCGGGGTTCGTTGATTGCCGACCACACCGCGGTGCCGAGAGCCGTGCTTCCGTACATGCTTCGCGTTTCGATTTGCACCTTCCAGCGAAGCAGCAGGCGGACGGCTCCCAGCTGCCCCCGGTTAACAGCCCAATGGAGCGCATTCATACCCGTGCCAGAGCCTGCGGCGGGATCGACCCCTTGCGTCAGGAGATACTCTGCCACGTCGGTCCGGCCCAGAAAACATGCGCATGTCAGCGCCTCAGCCAGCGCCTTCGGTTCGGCCTCGAAGCGCCGTTCGCGGTGCCATCGAACGATCCGCGTCGAATCCGGGTCGGATTCGGATTCCGCCGTAAACAGGGTTTCAAGCCGGGAGAAGTCTCCCCGATCAAGTCCCTGAAGAGCGTCGCGAAAGACGATATCACCGCACATCGATCACCGCACCTCGATCACTGCACATCGACGTTCCCGTTTACAGCACGTCGGCGAAGCCCCGTTTCATAAACCGGAAGAACAACCCTCCGCACACAAAAAAGACGATGGCAAAAGCCGCGGAGATCCATCCCCAATGCAAAAGCGACGGAATGCGGTATCCCAGCAGCGCTTCCCGCCAGGCCCGCACGAAATAAGTAAGCGGATTCATGTCCACAAGTACCAGCGCCCAGCGCCCTGCATGTTGCAACTTGCCTTCGGAGATCAGAATCGGCGTGGCCCAGAACCACAGCGTCAGAATCACGGTCAGAACCTGCGCGGTATCGCGTAAATAGACCTGCAGCGCTGCGGCGATCCACCCGATCCCCACCGCGAACATCCCAAGCAGCAGCATGAAAACAGGCAGCGTCGCGAGCAACGGAGTGATGTGTCCCAGAAAAATCGCCGCGGCTGCAATGGCGAGCACGAGTGCCAAGAGATTGCTGATCAACGACGATAGAAAAATCGATACCGGCACGATCTCCGCCGGGAATACCGTTTTCGTTATCAGGTTTGCCTGCTCGACCAGCGATCCCGACGAGCGCATAACCGTCTCCTGAAACAGCAGCCAGGGCAGCATCCCCGTGAACAGGAATATGGGGTAGTTGTTGGTAACTTCACCCGGATCCGGCTTCTGTTGCAGGCAGATGCCGAAGATAAAAACATAGCTTGCCAGCAGCACCAGAGGGTGCACCAGCCCCCACAACCAACCCGCCGCCGAGCCCACATAGCGTTGCTGAAAATCTCGCTTAACCAGCTGTGAAATCAACGTTCTGCGCTCAATCAGGTTGCGCGCGAAATACATTCCCGGAATGCGCTTTGGCAAGCCGGGATATTACCAGTGAAAAGGGTTGACTTGCAACCTTAAAGGATGTTAACGTGGCAGTTTCTCAACTTTAACCGGTTTCCGGTCTCGCCTGGTCGGGTCTGACAGGTTGGGATGTGACAGCGGTAGCCGGCTGGTCAGTCCAGCATCACCTGGTGCGAGCGCCCTCCGAAGCGCGCGCCAAGAGGAAAGGGATTGAAACAGAATTATTTCATCGTAGTCCTGGCGCATTCGTTTCACGGGCGCCTGCAGCGGATCCACATTCCGCATCGCTTCGTTTACGGCGCCTTATGCGCGTTCGGCATTGCCTTTGTGCTGATGTGCAGCGTCGTGGGCAGCTACGCGCGCATGGCCTGGAAAGTCGCTAACTACAATTCCCTGCAGCACGAAGCGCAGGTCTTGCGCGAACGGTACGACAACCTGCAGCGCAAGGTCAAACAAACCAACGAACAGCTGGCGACCCTCCAAACGCTGGCGGACGAAGTCACCACGGCTTACGGCGTCAGGAAACAATTAGCGGGCTCTTCCGATCTGGTGGAGGAAGCCCCGCTGGTTCCGACCATGCACGATACGCTCGCCGAATACAACTACCTGCGTACGACAAACCTGAGCCGCGAACGCAATATCTTTACGCGCGGCGATCTGAACGTGCTGCCGAGCGCCTGGCCGATCAATGGCCGCCTGATGGCCGGTTTTGGCGTCCGCAGCGATCCGTTCTCGGGCGAAGGCGAGATGCACACCGGCGTCGACATTTCCGCGCCTCAAGGCACTCCTGTCCACGCCACGGCGGACGGCATTGTTGCACATGCGGGGTGGAATGGCGGCTACGGGCGCTGCGTGATCATCGATCACGGCAACAATTATCAGACCTGGTATGCGCATCTTTCCCGGCTGGAGGTCATCGAAGGCCAGGAAATCCGTCAGGGCGAAGTTCTCGGTGAAGTGGGGACTTCCGGCCGCTCGACAGGCGCTCATTTGCATTACGAAGTTCGGATCGGGTCAACACCCGTGAATCCGTATCGCTTCCTGGCGCGGCCAACGGCGGCGGCGAAACCCGCGGCCCCGACCGAGTTCCCGTTCTGAAGATCGTCTGATCGTAAAATAGCTTCTTGGCCACGCTATCCCGGCGCGATTTTCTCGCGGTAGCCGCGGCGGGCCGGATATCCGGCCCGGAGTGGCGGCGTTACCCCGATCCGGCGACCGAACTCGACGTCCTGCGTCTGACCGACCCGGTTTTTGCCAGCGGGATGACCGCTTCGCACCTGCGCCAGTTCACCCGCCACTCAGATTTCCTGCTGTATTGGAGCGAGCGCTACCCGGACGACCCGGCGGGCCCGCGCCAGGCCTTTTTGCTCGACCTCAAGAATGGAGGTTCGAAGCAAATGACCGAATGCGCCGCGCTTGACCCGGCAAGTCTGTCGTTATCGCTCGACGACCGCGCCTTTTATTTCTTCGACGGCCCGGTGTTGAAGGAAGCGCCGCTGGCGGCAAGTCCGGTGCGGTCGATCTATACGGTTGAGGCAGGTGTGGCGCGAACCGGATTCTCGATTGGCGCCGACAACTCGGCCATCTTCGCGGAGCGGCGCAATGGCCGTTCCCGGATCGTCAGCGTGCTGCGCCAGCAAAGCCGCCGCATCGTCGAAATCGAGCCGGAAATTGAGGAGGTCATGGCGCGTCCGAGACGGGCTCAGGTGCTCTATCGCGCGGGAGGACGCTTCTGGCTGGTGAACGGCGACGGATCGGCCAACAGGCAACTCAAGACCGCGCCGGGGACTACGGGGGAGGCGCTCTGGATACCCTCCGGGCGCACATTCATCTACCTGCACATTCCCGACGACCCGAGGGAATTGATCACCCTGCGCGAACACACTCCGGACGACGGGACGGATACCCTGCTGGCGAAAACGAGCCAGTTTATTTCGGCCTCCCCGAACACCGACGCTTCGGTCTTTACCGGCGCGAGCCGGAGCCGCGCCTCAGCTTACGTGCTGATCCTGCTGAGGATTGCCCGCCGTGAATTGACGCTGTGCGAGCATCGTGCATCCGACCCCGCGCTGGTGCGGCCCGTCTTTTCGCCCGATAGCCAGAATGTGCTGTTTGTCAGCGACCGGCACGGTAAGCCGGCGATTTATCAGGTGCACGTAGCCCGGTTCGTCGAAGAAACCGACTCCGCCCAGTAAACGCGGCGGCGCAGTCCGATTCTATAGACGGGTTCTAATTGTTCCGCGCCGTGTATTTCGGCGTCGACAGGTAACCCGAAACCGTGTCCTTGCTGACCGTGTTCACCACGATCTCGTAAAGCGAGTTCGAAACGTAGAACTGCAACGGCTCGTTGATATTCCGGTCTTTCTTTTCGGTCAGCTTGTCGTCGGCCTGCACCTGCAGCGTGAACCGGTTCTTCTTCGGGTCGGCATTCTTCAACACCATGGCGATATCGCCAACCTTCTGGAACCCTTTCGTCTTCTTGCTGATATTGAACTTGACGATATTCCGCTCGCCGCGGCGGATCAGTTCGTTCAGTTCCTTGTCATTGGTCGCCACCAGGCTGCTGGTCTGGCCCAGGTCGCCCCGGACCTGCTTCAGGTCTGAGATGGTCTGCTGCAGATTCGTCTTCGTGCTGGCCAGATCCGTCTTGACCCCGCTCACATCCGTGCCAACATCGGCGATCTTCGCATTCGCGGCATCGGCCGACTGCTTGACGTTGGAAAGGTCGGAAGAGACTTGGTTCACGTTCCCCGCGATCTTCTGATTCTCCGCCTCCAGCTTCTGCGCCTGCTGATCGGCGTACGTCAAAGCCTCTTTCTTGGCCTGGCTGGCCGCCTGGTTCAACTGGCGGGAACGGACGTCCAGCTCTTCCTTCAGGTCATCCAGATGCTTACGCTGGGTCGCAGTCATGACCGTGCTGTTTTCCTTCAGCGTGTCGATCTCGTTCTGCATGACTTCGCGGCCCTTGGCCGTATCCATCCTCAGGTCATGTACCTGGTAAAGAAGGAAGCCGCTGGCGGCAAGCGAGGCGATGATGGCTCCCGCGGCCAGTGCCGTCATCATGTTCGAGTTGTTGCTCGGCGGCGGCGGCGCGGGGTACGGATATTGTGGGGGCGTACTCATGGTATGTCTCCTGATACTTGATTATAGAGACAGCGGCAGGGCGCGTTGCGTTTCAGTAAACGGAATCCGCCGGATTCTGAATATTAAGATACGAATACCCGGATGCAGCCCGTTCTCGAACTCCGCCGGATTGTAAAAGATTTCCCCGGCCATCGCGCGGTCGATAACGTGAGCCTGACCCTGGCGCCGGGCGGTTTTTATTCCTTGCTTGGCCCCTCCGGATGCGGCAAGACCACCACTCTGCGGATGATCGGCGGATTCGATCAACCAAGCGCCGGCGAGGTGTTGCTGGACGGCTCGGTCGTCAACGAACTGAAACCCTGGCGGCGCGATGTGAGCACCGTTTTCCAGAGCTATGCCTTGTTTCCACACCTGACGGCGCTCGGAAACGTCGAGTTCGGGTTACGCGAGCGGGGGACGCCAGACCGGCGCGATCGGGCTCTGCGAGCGCTGGAGCTGGTGCAACTTGCGGATAAGGGCGATCGCAGGCCGGCGCAGCTTTCCGGCGGTGAAAAGCAGCGAGTAGCGCTGGCCCGTTCGCTCGTTCTCGAACCGAGACTGCTACTGCTCGACGAACCTCTGGCCGCGCTCGACCCTTCCCTGCGCAAACAAATGCGCGCCGAACTCAAGGCGATGCAGCGGAAAACCGGCATCACCTTTCTTTTCGTCACGCACGATCAGGAGGAAGCACTATCGATGTCCGACCAGGTCGCCGTGATGAATCGCGGCCGCGTGGAGCAGTTCGGCACGCCGGAAGAAGTGTATCTGCGGCCGGCGACCCGGTTCGTGGCGGGCTTCCTCGGCGCCATCAACTGGTTCGGCGGCGCCGGTGTGCGGCCCGAATCGACTCGGCTCGCGCGGGAAAAACCTGAAGCGGCGCCCTGTTGCCGGGGCGCGATCGAGAGTTCGTTATTTCTCGGCAATTGCGTCCATGTGAACGCCGTGCTCGACGGCGGCGGCCGCGCCATTGCCGAGATCGCGCGGGAGGAGAATCATTTCCAGGAAGGCGAGATCGTCTGGATCCACTGGGCTCCGGCGGACGAAGTTCGCTTCGAATGAGGAGGTTTTTCCTTTTGCCCGCGCGCCTCTGGATGGCGCTGTTCTTCGCCGCTCCGCTGGCGATCGTCTGCGGCTACAGTTTCCTGACGCGCGGCGATTACGGCGGCGTCGAGCAGCCCTGGACGCTCGAAAACTTCACGCGCCTCGCCGATCCGCTCTATCTCGGGATTCTCTGGCGCTCAGTCTGGATCGCGGCGCTTTCGACGGCTTTGTGCGCCCTTCTCGGATTCCCTCTCGCGCTGTTCATTTCGCGCGGGGGCCGGCGAAAGAATCTTTATCTGCAACTGGTGCTGCTCCCGTTCTGGACCAGCTTCCTCGTGCGTACCTACGCCTGGCTTTTTATTCTGCGCGATACCGGCCTGGTCAACACGGTGCTGCTGCGGTTGCACCTGATCCGCGCGCCGCTGGAGCTTCTCTATAACGATGGCGCTGTGCTTCTGGGGCTGGTATACAACTTCCTGCCTTTTTTTGTGCTCCCGATGTACGCGACGCTGGAGCGTCTGGATCCGGCGCTGCTTGAAGCCGCGGCGGATCTCGGCGCACGGCCCTTTGCCACTCTGCGCCGCGTGATCCTCCCGGTCTCGGCTCCCGGATTGGTGGCAGGCGCTGTGCTCGTTTTCATCCCGTGCCTCGGCGCGTATCTTACTCCGGACCTCCTCGGCGGCGGTAAAACCGTGATGTTGGGTAACCTGGTGCAGAACCAGTTCACCACCGCGCGGGATTGGCCGTTCGGTTCCGCCGCGTCGATCCTGCTGATGCTGGCCAGCGCCGTGCTGCTGGCGGCGCTGATGCGTAGCCGGGTGGCGCGGGAGTTGATGTGAAGCGGAAGGCCTTGGGAATTTATGCCGCGGCCGCGTTGACGTTCCTGCACGCGCCGCTGCTCATCCTGATCGCCTTCAGCTTCAATGCGAGCCGCTTCACCGTATGGGAAGGCGTTTCCCTGCGCTGGTATCGCGCGGCGATCGACGATCCGCAGCTTGCCGAAGGGCTGATCAACAGCGTCATAATCGCGGTTGTCGCGGCCGCAGTCTCGACTTTGATCGGAACGCTTGCGGCCTACGGTATCTGGCGCCGCGCGGCGCCCGTGTTGTCGGGAACGCTGTACCTTTCGCTCGTCACGCCCGAGGTTGTAACCGGCGTGTCGCTGCTGGCGCTGTTTCAATGGGCGTTCCGGTTTCTGCACCTGCAGCTCGGGCTGTATACGGTGATCATCGCGCACGTGGCGTTTTCCATCGCTTACGTTGCAATTGTCGTTTCGGCCCGACTGCGCAATTACGACCGTACGCTGGAGGAAGCCGCCATGGATCTCGGGGCCGGCGAGTGGCATGCCTTCCGGCGGGTCACACTGCCGTCTCTGGCTCCCGCGATCGCCGCCGCGGGGTTGCTCGCGCTGGTAGTATCCTTCGACGATTACGTAATCACGAGCCTCGTCGCCGGGGTGGATTCGCAAACTCTGCCGATGGTGATCTACGCGATGGCGCGGCGCGGCGTGAGTCCGGTCGTGAATGCGGTCTCGGCTTTAATCGTCGTGGTGTTCGGAATCATCATTCTGATATCGCAGAGGCTGCAGGCAAAATGAACCGCCGGGCGTTCTGTACTACCGCCATGATCGCCGGCGCAGGAGCCGCAGCGTGTTCACGCGATCGGCGGCCACGATTGAATGTCTATAACTGGTCGACCTACATCGACCCCGTTATGCTCACTCGTTTCGAGCGCGAACGCGGCGTGCGCCTGCGTTACGGCACGTATGAGAGCAACGAGGAAATGTTGGCGAAAGTCATCACCGGAAACTCCGGCTGGGATGTCGTATTTCCCACGCACAGCCGCCTCGCTCCCATGGCGCGCAACGGACTGCTGGCCAGCCTGGATCACTCGCGGTTGCCTTCGCTGGGAAACCTCGATGCCCGCTTTCAGCACCCAACATGGGATCCGTCGCTGCGTTGGGGCGTTCCTTATATGTGGAACGCGACGGGCATTGCGTACAACAGCACCCACACGCCGGAGCCGCGCGGCTGGGCCGGCTTATGGAACCCGGTCCTGCGCGGACGGCTGACGATGCTTGACGATCCCGAAGACGCCATCGGCGCCTGTCTGTTGAAGCTCGGATATCCGTTCGGTTCGATCGACGAGCGACAGTTGCAGGCGGCGAAGGCGGCGGCGATTACCCAGAAGAAGCTGCTGCGGGCCTACCTGAATGCGGAGGTGCGGGATCAGCTGGTTTCGGGAGATGTGCTGGCGGCGCAACTCTGGTCGACGACCGCCGCGCAGGCGATACAGGGTAACGCGAAGGTTGGATTTGTTTACCCGGACGATGGGTATCCGCTCTATTGCGATTGCGCCGCGATCCTGCGTGAAAGCAAAAGGTACGAACTGGCTCACGAATTTCTGGAGTTTCTGCTGCGTCCGGAAGTAGCCGCGGCCAACGCCCGCGTAGCCGAGACCGCGACCGCGAACGGACTCGCGCAGGCCATGCTGCCGCGAGACCTGGTGCTCTATCCGCCGGATGAGACTTACCGGCCAG
>CAWBIS010000303.1:0-6357 GCA_963788485.1 Terriglobia bacterium | reverse complement strand
AATCATTGCTTAGAGCATCCCGGCCGGGCTCCGACTCCGAGATCCTTGCTCACCTCGACCGCCACTCGAAGGCCGTCATGCAGGACATTTACCATACCCCGGAGTTCTGCGAGGCATGCCACAAAGCGAACCTGCCCCCGGGGCTCAACGACTACAAGTGGATTCGCGCATTTTCGGGCATACGACGAATGGCAAACTTGAAGTTCTCCAATCGCACACCGCTCACCTTTTATACCGCCGACTTCACCACCTGCCAGGGATGCCATATGAAGCGCGCGCCCAACTCGTTGCCGGAACCGGGCGCAAAAGATGGCGGGTTTGCATCGCACACTTGGCCGGCAGGTAACACCGCGGTGCCCTTTTACTACCGCTTCGACCAGCAACTCAACAAGACCGTTGCTTTTCTGCGCAGCGGCGACTATCTCAACGTCGACATCTTCGGACTCAAGCTCTCCGGCAACGGCAATGACGGCGATAAGCTCATCGCGCCCCTCGGAACTGTTCCCTTCAAGCTCCAGGCTGGCGATACCGTGGAAGCGATGGTCGTTATTCAAAACAAAATGATCGGCCACTCGCTCATTCCCGAAGTTCGCGATTTAAATGAGGCCTGGACGCAGTTCACCGCAACCGATGCGTCTGGACGCGAGATTTACTCCAGCGGCTATCTCAAGCCGGACGGGATGTTGAACCGAGCGCGCACAGCTTTACCAATCGGCCCGTGAATGTGATCGGAAATTTCGTTGACAACCATATGGTCTGGGCCATCCACTCCATGGCCTACGATAACACAATTCAGTCTGGACGCTCAACGCTGGTGCGTTATCGTTTTCAACTGCCGGCTGACATCAAGGGTCCAGTTACTCTGAAAGCGCAGGTAAAATACGGCGGTTTACTCAACGCGGGCCTGATCGTGGTGGATGGAAAACTCCCCGGGGAAGAGAACTACAACACGCTTATGGCGCTGATCAAAAGCAAATCGGATCAGCCGATCAAGTACCTCATCGTGACGCACCATCACGCAGATCACACGGGCAACAACCAGCGCTTCATCGATGCGGGCGTGCAGATTGTGGCAACGGAAAATCTGAAGAAAAACCTGGTGGATTATCAATTCGATCCGAAGCCCGCGCCGCCGACCATCACTTATCCCGGGGCGGAATACAAGCTTCAACTGGGCGCCGTAACGGTGGAACTGCATCACTTCGGCCGCGCGCATACGAGCGGCGACACGGTGGTTTACTTCCCGGACCTGAAGGTTGTCTCGGTGAGCGATGTGGTTACCACCGGCAAGACCGGGCCGCTGATCGATTATGCGGGCGGAGGCAGCGCGGTCGAATGGACGCAGGTGCTCGACGGGACACTGAAGCTGGATTTTGATGCGGCGATTCCGGGCAATGGAGATGTTCTTACGAAAGCGGATGTCGCGGCGTATAAGGCGAAGTTCGATACCGTGATGGCTCGTGCACGCGCGTTGGTGAAGCAAGGCGTGCCGCAGGATCAGTTAATGGCTCAGATCAAGACAGATGACATCGGCTGGGCTCCGAGAGTGCCGAAAGTGGACGCCTTCTATGCGGAATTATCCGCGCCGAAGTAAAAGGTCCGAGCAAACGCCCGCAGGGCTATATTAGAGTTGAGGTTGGCCATGGCAACCGCAGAACTCACGAGCGTTGATGAATATCTGCGCACAAGCTTTGAGCACGATCCGGAGTTTCTGGAAGGCAGGATCGTTGAGCGTCCGATGCCGACCTTTGAGCACAGCTATATACAGGGCTTTGTGGTTGGCAGGCTGGATGCACAAGCCAATCCTCCACATTCCTTCGCGCTGACCGAGCAGAGGATACGGGTCCGTGCAAACAGGTACAGGCTGGCCGATGTCTCCGTTATTGAGGGGCGTCCCGCGCCAGCCGATCGCGGCATCGTAACGACTCCGCCGCATCTTTGCGTGGAGATCCTCTCTCCCGATGACGACGTTCCCGAACTTCTCCGGAGAATCGACGACTATCTCGATCTGGGCGTGCCGTGGATCTGGGTCATCGATCCGTTGACGTGCCAGGGCCAGGTTTACACGGCTGCAGGCGCTTCACGCGTCAGGGATATGGTGTTCCGCACCGATCGATTTACGGTAGATCTCGCCTCCGCCTTCGCCGCTTTATCGCAGTAGCCGCCGTGCTACAACGGACAGGTGGATTGCGTCGTTAGCCTCGACGTCGGGAGTTCGTCGGCGCGCACGCTGCTGTTCTCGCTGGATGGACGGCAGATCCAGGGCTACGGCTCGCAGGTTCCGTATCACGCGCGCATGACGCCGGACGGCGGCTGGGAGATCGATGCGAACGATCTCGCGGGCATCGCAGCGCAAGCCGTGGGCGAGATCTGCGGCCAGATGAACGGAAAGGGCGTCAAGCCCTCTGCAGTTGCGGTCGACACCTTCTGGCACAGCCTGCTGGGCGTGGATGCGGACGGCAATCCGACCACGCCCGTGCTGCACCCGTTCGACAGCCGCAGTGCGGAATCCGCGAAGCGGCTGGCCCAGCGCATCGATGATAAAGCTCAACACGGCCGCACGGGTTGCGTGATTCATCCGAGCTATCCTCCGGCGAAACTGCTGTGGCTTTGCGAGACGCAGCCGGCGGCGTTCCAGAAGACCAAACGCTGGATGAGCGCGGGCGAATATCTCTTTTTGAAGTTTTGCGGCAAGGCCGCCGCGTCCACATCGATGGTTTCCGCGACCGGTCTATGGAACCAGAACGCAAACGATTACGACGCGGAAATGCTGAGCGCGTTGCCGGTGTCGCGCGCGCAATTCGCGCCGGTGGAAGAGCTCGACCAGCCTTGCACCGGGGCGTCCGCATGGCCCGAATTGAAAGGCGTTCCCTGGTTTCCGGCGCTGGGGGACGGAGCCTGCGATAACGTCGGCAGCGGATGCACCACGCCGGAACGATTCGCGCTGATGGTCGGGACCAGCGGCGCGATGCGGGCCGTTGTGGAAGGCGAGCGAATCGTTATTCCGGACGGGCTGTTCTGTTATCGCGTTGACCGCCGTAGATTTGTGCTGGGCGGAGCACTTTCCAACGGGGGCGAAGTATTCGCCTGGATGAAACGAACGCTGCGATTGCCCGACAGCAACGAAGAGATCGAGAGGCAGCTTGCGGCGCTGCGCCCGGGACAGCACGGTCTTACGATTTTGCCGCTGTTCGCCGGCGAGCGATCGACCGGATGGCGCGCATGGGCGCGGGCTGCGATCACGGGTCTGGGCGCGAATACATCGCCGATCGATATTCTCCAGGCAGCGCTCGAATCGGTTGCGCTGCGCTTCTGCAACGTGTACGAGATCATGCGGTCGACGCTCCATGAGCCGAGGGAAGTGATTGCGTCAGGCGGCGCCTTGCTGCACTCGGGTGTTTGGACGCAGATGATGGCGGATGCTCTGGGGCACCCACTGGTCGAGTGCCGCCAGGCGGAAGCGACTTCGCGCGGCGCGGCGCTGATCGCGCTGGAACGGATCGGCGCGATTGCGAACATTCACGCCGTTAGGCCGGATTACGGCGGCACCGTTCAGGTGAATGGGGAAAACCGGGCACTGTATAAAGATGCGCTGGCGCGGCAACGCCGGCTCTACGGCAAATTATTTGAGGAGGGTCAGTGAGTTTGCATCCAAACATGCGCGTGCGCGCGGCGAAAGTCAAACTGCTGTTGATGGACGTGGACGGCGTCATGACCAACGGCAAGCTGTATCACGTTCCCGACGGGCAGGGCAACATAGTGGAAACGAAGGGCTTCGATTCGCAGGACGGGATCGCGCTGCAATGGATGCAGTGGAAGGGATTGCAGACCGGCGTGATCAGCGGGCGCGAGTCGGTGGGAACGACCGAACGCGCGCGCCAGTTGAAAATGAACTACGTTTATCAGGGCCACATTGAGAAGATCCCCATCCTCGAAAAGATCATGGAGGATGGAAATCTGGAGGCGCAGGAAATCGCATACATGGGCGACGACTTGACCGATATCGTGGTGCTGCGCCGCGTGGGGTGCGCCATCGCGGTCGCTAATGCGCGTGCGGAAGTAAAGCGTGAAGCGCACTACGTGACGGAGGCTTCGGGTGGAGAAGGCGCCGTGCGCGAGGTGGTGGAGTTGATTCTCGACGCGCAGGGGTATTGGGGGGAAATCCTGGAGAAGTACGAAGTTCGCCGGGCGACGAGATAAGGCCGGCGCTACGCTAACGGATTCTCCGGCCACGCGTGTTTCGGATATCGCCGCCCAAGCTCTCTGCGTAGTTGAGGATAGAGCCGCTGCCAGAAGCCGGCCAGATCGGCGGTTGTTTGTACCGGCCTTTGGCTGGGCGCAAGCAGATGGATCACAAGCGGGACCTTATTGCGCCCGATGCGCGGGCTTTCCGCGATGCCGAAGAAATCCTGCAGCCTCGAGGCTACCCAGGGCGGCTTGCCATGCTCATAATGCACGCGCGTCTGGCGGCCGCCGGGCAGACGCAAACGGGATGGCGCCAGATCTTCAAGCCGGCGCACGTCCACGCGTTGCTCGAGCATAGGTATAAGTCCGCCGGCGGCTTTTTCCACTTCGGCGAAACTGCGGAGGCCATAGCAAAGGGCGGTCAGCGCGTTGGCGATTTCCGATTCGTCGAGCGGACCCAGACCGGCGAAGTCCACCCGCGCCAGAAACGCGTTCAACTCTTCGCGGTCGACGAACCTGTCGAGTCCGGCTTCCATAACTTTGGCCGCAATGAGTCTGGCGGCAGCTTCATCGTCGACAGGAACACCGCGGGTTTCGTCGATCACGAGCTCGTCGTAAAGTAGCGCGTTCACGCCTTCCACGCGTTCCGCCTGGCGATTCCATTCGACGCTGTTTCGCTCGACCGCGCGATCGATCAACCAGTCCGGCTCGATACGGCAGGCGAGACGGATGCGGGGCCGGTCTCCGCGATCTTCTACATCCATCGCCACGAGGAACTCGCCGGGCGCATTCGGCATAACTGCCGATGTTCCATTGGAGAGCAGAATGGTGTCACCGGCGCGGCGGCGGCCGACGCGATCGGGAAAGGCTGCTAGTACGGCCCTGGCCAGCGCCGTGTCATCTTTCCTGCCGCCCGCATAACGGCGAAGCTGATCGTAGACGGCGCGCGTGCGCTGATCCCACGGTTCGTCGAGGGCTTGAAACAGATCGCTCGACTGGACGCGCTGACCGCTGGACAGGAGCGCGGCCACGCGGCAGGCTGGTTCGCCTCCATCAATCACGAGGCGTGCAAGCCGGGGATGCAAGGGCAGGCGCGTCATCTTTTCTGCCGCCGCACCGCGCACGCCGAGACGGTCGAGCAGAGATTCGGCAGCTTTGAGCGCATTCTCCGGGGGAGAGTCGAGCCAGTCCAGTTCGAGCGGATCGTGAAAGCCCGCGGCCTCCAGTTGCAGGCACATCTGGGACAATTCGCGCCGCAGAATCTCCGGAGCGTCATAGTCCGCGCGGCGCTGGAAGTCTTCCACCGTATAAAGGCGAATGACGCGGCCCGGGCGGGTGCGGGCCGCGCGGCCCGCTCGCTGCCGTGCCGAAGCCTTGCTGATGCGCCTGACTTCGAGGGCCGGAAGGCCGGTCCACGGGGAATCGCTCGCGATGCGCGCGAGTCCGGAGTCTATGACGATGCTCACGCCTTCAATGGTGATGGAGCTTTCGGCGATATTGGTGGAGAGGATCACTTTGCGGCGGTTGGCCGGTTGCACGGCACGGTCCTGCTCGGCGGGCGGGAGATCGCCGAAGAGCGGGGTTATTAGAAGATGGTGGCGCTGCGCGATCGGCTCGCATGCGCGCGCAGCCTGGCGGATCTCCGCCGCGCCGGGTAAGAAGACCAGCACGTCGCCGGTGTTATCGGTGAGGATCGCCTGCTCGAGCGCGGCCGCTACGCGGGCCTCAAGCGGCGCTGCCGAGTAGGGCTCGTGAGAGATCGTCAGATCGAAGATGCGCCCAGCCGAGCGCAGCACCGGGCATTCCCCGAGAAAACGGGAGATCGGCACCGCGTCGATGGTTGCCGACATGACGACGACACGGAGATCGGGCCGTTTCGTTTTCTGCAAACGCTGCAGCAGGGCGAGAGCGAGATCGGTTTCCAGATGACGTTCGTGGAATTCGTCGAGCACGACGGCGCTCACGCCGGCGAGATTGGGGTCGGAGATCATGCGCCGAGTGAGGACGCCTTCGGTCAGGAAGCGCAGGCGGGTACGGGGGCTGGAGGCCTCTTCGAAGCGGACCTGGTATCCGACCGTATCGCCGATCTCTTCACCCATTTCTTCGGCGACGCGGCGAGCGGCCATGCGTGCGGCGATGCGGCGCGGTTCGAGCACCAGCACGGTTCCACCC
>CAWBIS010000302.1:0-11758 GCA_963788485.1 Terriglobia bacterium | reverse complement strand
CGGCCCGCGCCCCTCCGCGATGACATCGATCGTGACGCCGTCGCGCGTCACCACATCGCGCGTTCGTGCGAGAACGGTTCCGGCCAGCAGGCCGCCCAGCGCCAGCAGTATAGCGGTATTCAACGTTATAAAGTATATGGCCATCGGAGCCCGCTCATGAAATTGAAGGTCGCGAAATTGAATGTTGCGCTGACGGTTGCCTGCTGCTTCGCGGGAATCGCCGCTGCGCAGCAGCGCGAAGTGACGGTCGTCGAAATTCCCGGGGTCATCGCCGCGGGCGCCAAATGGACGCTCGTCTGGCAAGGCTCCGACAATGCCGATGGCATCGTGGGCGCCTCCGACGGCGGTCTTCTCTTCGCGCAGGAACAGCCCAGCCGGGTGAGCAAGCTCGACAGGAACGGCAAAGTATCCGTTTTTCTTGAAGACACTCACGGCACGGGCGCGCTCACAGTCGATGCCAAAGGCCGCATTCTGGGTGTGGAACGAACCTGCACGGACCCCGGCAGAAAAGGCGCTCCCTGCGCGGAACCGACCGCTGTCGCCGTCCTCGCTCCCGAGCGCAAAATTCTGGCCGACAGTTTCGACGGCAAATCTCTCGGCCGCTTGAACGACCTGATCGCCGATAAGAAGGGCGGAGTCTACTTCAACGGCGCACTGACCTACTATTTGGATACTGCCGGAAAGGTCGCCGCCATCGGGGAAAACATCCGCACCAACGGAATCACCCTCAGCCGCGACGAGAAGACGCTTTACGTCACCAATGGCGGTACCCTCGTGGCCTTTGACGTCCGGCCCGACGGCTCGGTCGTCAATCAGCGCGATTTCGCCAGACTCGAAGCCGGCGGCAATGGCGACGGCATGACGATCGATTCCGGCGGGCGTCTCTATGTCTCAACCGGCCCGGGCGTTCAGGTTATCAGTCCCGAAGGTAAATACCTCGGCGTGATTCCCACGCCGCGTCCCGCGATCAGCGTCGCGTTCTCCGGCCCGGACAAGAAGACGCTTTACATTGTCGGCAGCGGCGCCTTCGGTCCCGACGGCAAGGAATTCCAGACACCGCCGGGCGTCAGGAACAACGCCAAAACGATTTACAAAATCGACATGCAGGCGCAGGGGTTCACCGGACGCGTCAAATGATCAGCTCAGGCTTTCGGCGCTGTAGCGCGCAATCAGACCGCTGCGCACGACATGCTTGTAAATCCGCGTGAAGAACCACCCCGCTGTCACGACGTAAAAGACCGCCAGTCCGCCACTCGCCAGCACCGCAGTTCCCGAAGCGGGACTTCCGGAACTTCCGGAACTTCCGCGCACGAACTCCCGCATCGCCTCGAATACGTAGGAGGGAGGCAGCAGGCGCGACAGAAACTGCATCCAGCCGGGCAGCGCCGAGCGCGGATAAAACACGCATGCCAGCGGTGAAAGCAGCGCTGGCAGCGGCCAGATCAGCCACTCCGCCGCCGGTCCCATCCTGAGCACGATGGCGCAGCCGAAGATCCCGAGGGAAATTCCGAACAGGAAGAGCACCAGCAGAAACGGAATCAGCATAAGACCGTAGACCAGAAACGATAGTCCGAACACCGAACCGGCAAGCAGCAGCATGACAGTCAAACCGACCGTACTGCTGGCGATACTCGACATCACCAGCCCGCCTACATATTCCCGCAGCTGCAGCGGCGTGGCGAAAATATTCAGAAAGTTCCGCGACCACACATCCTCGAAGAATGCTGTAGTCACGCCCTGCATCACGCGCACCAGAAAATCCCAGAGCAGCACCGCCCCCAACAGCGCCGGAACGAAATTGAAACCGGCCGAGGCCACGGAATTCAGATAACGCGTGATGAATCCCCAGAGAATGATGTCTATCGCGACCCACGCAAACAGCGGCAGAATGCGCGCCGGGCTCCCGCGCAACAGATAGAACTGTCGCAGCACGATGGCGGCGCTGCGTTTCGGACTCACGCGCTCACCCGCGCTCCAGCGCCAGCGGCTCCCGCGCCACCGCGATGAACAATTCTTCCAGCGTTTCCTTGCCGTGCTCGCGCGGCAGGCTGCGCGGATCTCCTTCGAGAAGAATCTTTCCACGCGAGAGGAACAGCACGCGATCGCAGACCTCCTCCACCTCGTACATGTTGTGCGACGTCCACAGTACTCCGCCCGTGCCGGCGAGTGTCACTTCCCGGATCTTCTCGCGGACTTCACGCGCTACCGATGGATCGAGCGACGCCGTCGGCTCGTCCAGCAGCAGAAGATTCGGACGGTTTAACATTGCCTTCGCCAGGCCGACGCGCGTCTGCTCGCCCGAAGAAAGCACACCGCATTTCACCTTGCGAAATCGTTCCAGATCGAATTGAGCGATTACTTCCTCGATTCGCTCCCGCAGGTCCTGAACTCCGTAAACCAGGCCGAAGAAGCGCAGATTTTCGATCACCGTCAGATTGCCCGGCAGCGGCGAGTAGACCGCGACGAAGTTCGTGCGCTGCAAGGCCTGCGAACGGTGAGTGACGACGTCGATATCTTCGATGCGCACTGTCCCGGCATCCGCTTCGAGCACCCCCAGAATCATGTTGATGGTAGTCGTCTTTCCGGCGCCGTTCGGACCCAGCAAGCCCACGATCTCATGCCGCCCCACGGAAAACGAGATCCCGTTGACGGCAACGGTTTCGCCATACTGCTTGCGGAGGTTTGTAACGCTCAGCACCGGGGGTGGCAAGCTCATGGAATCTTCACCGACGATTTTTTCCATCCTTCGCGCCGGCCCAGCAACTCATGATACCGGCCGGATCTGCGCGTCCGGGCGCAACAATTGCGCGATTCCACCCCGCGGAAAAATCGAATCCCTTGGCCCTCAGATGCTTCCTTTGGTTAACTGATTGCTCCCTCAAAGGTGAAATGCGTCAATGGATGAAAGTCGGTCTGCTGCTGCTTGCGCTGTTGCTGATCGTGGCCGTCTCCCTTGGCATGCAGTGGTTCAGATAATTCCGCCGGGGCGTTGAGCGCCCGACAGACGGTTCCGTATTCGCTGCAGGTCGAGCAGCACTGGTTGGTTCTTTCTGTCCATCGACGAAAAGGAGCAATAAAATGGCAGAAGTAAAGGTTGACAAACCCGTAACGCTCGCACGGCCAGGAACACCCCGGCCGGCGGACGCTTTGTTCGCGCCGATGTTTCCAGTCGGCAGGTTGTTTGGCCTGAGCCCGTTCGCGATGATGCGGGAATTCACCGAGGAAATGGACCGCGTATTTGGCGGCGCCACCACCCCGGCAGTGCAGGCGTGGACGCCGGCTGTCGACATCCAGCGCTGCAACGGCGACCTGGTGGTCAAAGCGGAACTGCCAGGCTTGAAGAAGGATGAAGTGAAGGTCGAACTGACCGACTCGGCACTGATCCTCGAAGGCGAGCGGAAACGCGAGCACAAGGAAGATCACGAGGGCTATCACCGCTATGAAAGAAGCTACGGTAACTTCTACCGCTCGATACCTTTGCCCGAAGGCGCCAAAGCCGATCTGGCGAAGGCCGAGCTGAACGAGGGCGTTCTGAAGATCACGATTCCGGTTGCGGAAGCGAAGAAGAACGTCCGCCAGATCAAAGTGGAAGAGCCGGCTCCCGAAAAAAAGCCGGTGGCTGCGTAGCGCACGAGATCGGCGCCGCGTGCAGCAGGCGCGGCGCCGTCTTCACATCACGAAACGCAAAGGGTGATGTCCGCGACGGGAAGGAGGCAGCCATGGAAGTCATGAAAGAAAGCGACAGGCATCTGCGCGATGCCGTAATCCAGCAACTCGAGTGGGACCCGGAGGTCATATCGAAGGACATAGGCGTGGCGGTCGTCGACTATGTAGTCACCCTGACCGGCTTCGCTCACCACTACTCCGAAAAATATGCGGCCGAGAAAGCGGCAAAGACGGTTTATGGCGTGCGAGCGGTCGCGAATGACATCATCGTTAAACCCGGAGCGCTGCGCTCGGATCCGGAGATCGCCCGAGATATGGCACACGCCACCCAACTCGACGTAAGCCTACCGGCCAATGGAGTCAAGACCATCGTTCAAGACGGTTTTGTAACGCTGGAAGGCGCCGTCGAATGGAACTATCAGCGCGCAGGAATTGAAGCCCGCGCGCGCAATATTCCGGGCGTACGCGGCGTCATGAATCACATCGTGATCAAGCCGAAGCCTGTTTCCACCGTTGAGGTGTTGCATAAGATCGAAGACGCGCTTCGCCGCAACGCTGAGGTTGACGCGCGCCGGATCACCGTTTCGGCCAAAGAAGGTCAGGTGCATCTTTATGGAAGCGTGCGCTCATGGGTGGAGCGCGACGAAGCCGAACACGCTGCATGGGGGGCGCCCGGCGTCTCCGAGGTAATCGATCACATCTCGGTAATTCCGTAAGCCACGGGAGTGGTCGATCGGCAGCCACAGGACAACTGCGCGTGTCACTCAGCAGTTGTCCTGTGGCTGTATTTGCGTTTTGGGGTTTGGGAGTTCTCGTTCGCGGCTGAATCAGACTCCCGATGGAAAGGTTTCGGCCGGCTCACCGCCGGATTCGGCGATCGGCTCCAGCGGCTCCACGGCACGCGTCTCGTCGAAGTGAAGGATTGCGTCGAACTGATCGGCGAGTTGTGCCCGGAAATAATGACTGGCCAATTCCGCCTCCGGCCGATAGACCACTCCGATAGCCCGCTCCAGCATGGGCGCCCGCAGAACTTCCGTGACCTGCGCCCCGCGGGGCAGCGTCAGCAGGAAGGCGGGCATGCCTACGTCGTGGAACATTGCTTCGAAGCTTCCCTCCATTGCGGGAACGACTGTTTTTCGTTCCGCCGGACCGTCCCAGTTGGACGCCGCCGTTACCGTTCCCGCGTAAGTGCTGAACCCGATCAGCACGCTGTCGCGCCCATAGCGCTGACGCACCAGTTGCCCGAGATTGCGTTCCCCGCCTTGACCCATCTGTGTCGCCCGCGCATCGCCCAGATGGGAATTATGCGCCCAGACCACGATCCTGGTTTCGGCGTCGCGCAGCGCGAAATGCTCCACCAGTGCATCCAGCGTGCTCGCCATGTGGTCGTCGCGCAGATTCCAGGAGGAGATATCGCTCCGGAACATCGTTCGGTAGTACAGCTCCGCGCTCTTGATGAGCCGGGCATTCTGTTGTGCGTAGAAGAAATCCTCCTCGGCGATACGCCCGTCCCGCCGCGCATACTCCGCCGCGCGTTTCTGCAGTTCGATCAACTGCGCCACCACCTCCGATTCACACGAGCGGCTCAGACCCATGCCGACCCCGAACCCGTAGGCCTGCGGATCCTGTCCGAAGTTCTCGAAACACGCATATCGCAGCCGCGCCCGCTCCGCCCCCGCGGGGTCCACGTTGTCGAGATAGTTGAGCACCGCCTCGATCGACGCGTGCAGGCTGTAAAGATCCAGCCCGTAGAATCCGACCTTCCGCGCTTCAGACGGCCGCGAATCGTTATGCGCACGCAGCCAGCCGACGAAATCGAGCACGTCGGCGTTCCTCCACATCCACGCCGGAAAGCGCCTGAATCCGCTCAGCGCCTCTGCTGCGTCCATGTCGTTGCTGTTCGCCTGAGCATACCGGCTGACCCGCCATGCATCCGGCCAGTCGGCCTCCACCGCAATGGCGTTGAAGCCCTTTTCCAGAATCAGGCGTTTGGTGATCTGCGCCCGCTCACGGTAGAACTCGTGGGTGCCGTGAGACGCTTCGCCCAACAGGACAAACCGGGCGTTGCCGATAAATTTGAGCAGCCGGTCGTAATCCCTTGCCGAACGCGTCAGCGGATGAGCCGCTTCGTGCACCAGATCTGTGATCAACGTAAGGGCTGCATCCAGCATGGGGCACCTCGCTCCCGAAGCAGCAAATGCTTCACCAACCCGAGGGGCTGTTCTTCAACTGCTGCGGCGCGGCTGCGCCGGGAAGATGAGCAATATGACCCACTACTTGCGTGTTAGTGCCCAAACGCGTCCCGCGCCTGCCGGACCGGCTTCCGGCGGACGCCGGCGGATTGCATGGCCATGTACGCCACCGTTGATTCACCGCGGCCAGAAAAAAATCGGCCGTCTTTATTCAGTGACTTACACGCTTTCCCGCCAACAGGCCGTCCAGCCCCGGAAACCGGCTGGTACCCTCCGATCAAGATCCGGTCGGTACCCATGACCGCATCGGGTCGCTAAGCCGTACAGTGCTCGAGCCTCTGGTCGCGGTGAATGCATGAAACAATGGGCGGCAGGCGCTCCCGTTATTGGTGCGGCCCCGGTTCTTGCCGGGAAACCAAACAGGCCCCCATCCGAGGGTTATCGGATAATGGAGCGCTCCAATTATTCCGACAGCATCAAAAAGCCAATCGGAGCTACCGCGAATCTGCTTTCGCCAGAAGGTCGTCCAGCACTTCGCTGTTCAACCGATACTCGGTGTAGGTGTTCCGCGTCGTCTCCTTCGAATTGAAAAGCAACAGCTTCGAAAGGTTCAGGTTCATCGAGAATTTGGTGATCAGCCAGATCGAATCGGTCACGGGTGAGAGCTCCAGGTCGATATGAGTCCCCGGAAGAACCCGTGCCAGAATACCGTAAATCGGCACCGCCGACATCACGGTACAATCCCCCCGAATGGCGTGGAAGTGTGCGCTGTCGACCCACACCGTCCCGTCCATTCCGCTCAACACCTTCGCCGCGAGACCCAGCGGCCCGGTCCTCTTCTTCGGGGTAGCTGAAAGAACATAGGCCGGAAAGCCGTTCATCGGCTCCTCTCTCAGCAATTCGAAGTTGAACGCCTTGGGAAATTCGAGCAGCAGCGAGCCATTTTCGTCCTCGCGCTTCTTATACGCCGCGATGCGCCGCTCGCGAGCTCCCGCATCTTCGTTCTTCCGGCGCTCAAATTCCTTCTTCAGCTTGAGCAATTCGGTTTTTTGCCGTTCCGGCGAAAACGGGTGGTCGTCGATTGCTATCGGCATGTAGTAATCGGACCCATCCATCATGACGACCTGCGAGGTTTTGCTGCTCGTCTTTCCGCTCTTCACCGTTTCGTCCCGCTCGATGTATGCGTAATCCGGGTCGGCGGCCCAATCGGACCGGATCGTCGCGCTGGCGCGCGCGACGATCTCCTCCACATCCGCGCCACGGCAGGGATCTGCTGCAGCTCCGGCGAGCAGAAGAACCATGAGGCTGCAGCGCAGAACCTGCGAGGGGTTGGCGATCCGCCTCGCCGTTAAAACGAGCCAGTTGGTGTCTGTAGCCAGGCGACCGCAGATCATGTCGTCACGAGCTTAGATGCTGATAACGGGGCACGGCGATTCGCGCAAAATCGCGTAGGCGCTTTGGAAAAGGTGCCCGGCAATACCTGAGCCGTTATGCCTTCCGATCACCACCAGGTCGGCATTGAAATCGCCGGCCGCCTTTACGACCACATCATCAGGTTTTCCCGGCCCGATCAACACCTCGGAGACACTCGCGCCAGTCTGGGTCCGAAGCTCGGCTATCCGCTTCTCCGCCTGCGCGGAAACCTGCCGATTAAATTCTTCTTCCAGATTCCATGACGCGACTGCCGCGTCGATTCCCACGGTCGCGTACGCGATCGCCAGTTTGGCGCCATACTGGCCGGCCAGCCAGTTCGCCCACTCCAGAACATGGCGGCTGCAGGGATCGAGCGATATCGCACACAATATCCGCCGGCAATGAATCGCTTCAAGCGGAGGCGCAGCCTCCGCGTGCACGCTGGTCCACACCGGGCAAGTCAGATCGTGCAGCGTTTTGGCTGTCACCGATCCCAGCAAATGCCGCCGGAAAAAACCCAGGCCATGCGTGGGCATCATCACCAGATCGGCGCCCCACTCCCGCCCCTCGCGTACAATCGCGGCTGCCGGATCGTCCTCGATCTTGCATACGCGATGAGTCGTGTAGTACTTCAGTTCGTCTGCCAAGAACGCGTCCAGTTCGGCTTTGCGCAGAGGCAACAGTTCTTCGGGAAGCGTTCGCTCCCCCATGGCGACTGCGTGGAGCAGCATGATCTCCGATTCGAACTGACCCGCAAAGGCCTCCACGTACCGCGCCGTTCCGAGGCAACTTTCCGAGAAATCGACGGGAAACAAAATCTTTTTGATCTGTGGCATAAGCTCTCCTATGGCCCGGCCGGCACCTCGACTTTGCTTGCGGCTACGATCTCCGCGTTCGGAACCTCGGTCGTCAGTTTAATCGATTTGAGTCCCGGTCTTCCCGCGGCGTTGGCCAGAAAAGTCACACGGTACTGATGCGCGAGGTGGTCGCCGATTTCTTTCAGGTAGGGCGCGAATGAGACGGGCGCGCCGAAGCCCAGAAAGTAAGATTCGCCGCCGGTCTCGTCCGTCAGCTCCGCCAGATCGTTCTGGCCCCAGTTCATCCTGTAATAGCTGTGAGCGGAATGCCCGATGCCGGGAGTGTAAATCGCATAAACGATCACTCCGGCGCGTTGCGCGTCCGCAATAGCGGACTCCAGATACGGGTTCATCGGACCCGGTCCGCCCAGCGGATCGGCCCCGCTGGTCGCCATGATCACCTCGTGCCGCGCGGCGCTTGCGGGCCATCGCTTGACGAGTTCGCTTAGAGAAAGATACGGACTGGATCCCATACCCGTTGGAATGCGCAGCCCTTTGGCTGCGCGCGCGTGGTCGGTTGTCGGACCCGCGACCGTTTCAACCGTCCCGTTGTGCATATAACCGACCCCCACTGCGGTCGTTGCCGGCTGTGCCTCGATGAAATCACGGAGGTTCGCCAGTTCCGAGCCGAGGGTCCATCGAGACGCATCGTCGAGCAGAATGTACAACTCAAGCGCCGCATCGCTCCCCCGCAGAGCGACCGCATCCGTCACCTTGAGACTCGCACTCCCCTGCTTGACGATAAAATCCTCCTGATTGAGCGTGGGAACATTACCTCCGCGCCGGGCTTCTACCGTAACGACCATCTGCACCGGTGCGGATGCCGTCCCGACCGTCGCTGCCAGACACGGCAGCGCACAAACCGCCAGAAGCAGGCTCTTCATATCCTGTTCGCCGCCAGTTCAGGCTGGGGCGCCTCCGTTACGCGATACCGCAAGATCGCGGCAACGCTCGTCTCGAGGTTTTCGCCGCAAACCACCGTACCCGAATTGCGAATCACCTCCAGCACCGCGCGGTTAATCTGGTCCTCGTTGGCTTTGGGATTCGGCTCGACAAACAGGCGTTCGATCTGGCCAATCCCGGCCGCCTTTTCGATGGCCGCGAGGTCGGTCAACAGCAGTCCGCGACCCGCCGCTTTATCCATCTCACGCCGCCCGTCCTCTGCAGTGCGCGGAGAGCTTGCCGCCATCAGTTCGAGCGCGGCCTTATGCAGCCGGTTTTCGCCCAGCGAATCGGGGTTCCCGTGAATCGTCTGGCCCAACAAAGCCGGATATGTATTGATCTCGCGGTAAATGGCGAGTTCCCGCTCCACGGCTGCAATTATTAAGGGATCGCCGGTCGCACAGAGTATCGGCTGAATCGCGCGATCGATCTTCCTGAAATAATCGTGCAAGTACTGTCCCAGGGTTTCGTGGGTGTTCGTTGTGCCAGACCTGACCGCTGCGGTCTGACCGGTTGACACACCCGGGGACGAGCGGCTTTCCAGATCATGATCCGGCTGGTCGAATCCGCCCTCTTCGGCCAGACTGCGCGGCAGATCTTTGGGTAATTCCACCGCTGTCAGCCCCTCCCCATTGCCGTGAAACAGACTGATGTGCTTGATACTGAGCCCCAGCACCCAGAAGTTGCGCCGCGCCGCAAGTCCGCGCAGCAGCGGCAGAACGAAAAACTCGTCCGCCAGATGCACCTTCGGGTCGAGTGTGTCAGGCCAGAAACTTGTCTTGGTAAAGCCCGGCGCACGAAAAACGACAACGCTGCCTGTGCGCCCGGTCCAATCCGTATTGGCGGCGACCTTGAAAATCGGCCGCAGGAATTCTTCCCGTGCGGACGTGTCGAAAATCCTCTTCGCCAGCAATGCATCCGCGTTCCGGGCAGCCGCGTTCAAACGCGTATCGGCCTTCGTTACCTGGGAGAATTCGTCCCGCAAAGGCTGAAAAATACTCAGACACGGACCGTGTATCGAAGCCAGTTCTTTCAGATCTTCAAAACCTGTCATTTCGTAACCTCCATGGGCCGAGCATCATCTATGCGCTCGTTCGAGTCCACCGTTCCGTTCCGCACAAACGTTGCCAGAGTTGCCGGGCCGGTTGGAAACCTGCGCCGGATTGGCAATCGACCTGACCTGTACAAGCGCAAGCATCGATATTCAATCCTCCAAATGGCGCCACATTGTCGTATTAGCGCCACTCCTGCTTTTTGGATGTCGACTCGCCGTCTTTAGCTGTCGAGATTCTGGCAGGATGAATGCTCCGACAAGACCAGAGGTCCCCTCCCATGCGTCCTCCTTCCGTTCTGCCTGTCCCGGTTAAGGCCGTCGATGCCCGCGAACTCGAATCCAGGCTCGAAAAACTGAAGGATCGGATCCGGCGGCGAGCTTATGATTTGTATTGCATGCGCGCCGGCAAAGGGAACCCCCTCGACGACTGGACGCGAGCCGAGAACGAATGTTGCGCCGTTCCTATCGCCGGTATCGCCGACGAGGAGAATGAAATCCGCATCACAGCGTGCGTGCCGGATGCCAGCCCCTCGAACCTGGTCGTCGATGTCCTCCCGAACGAGATCGTAATCGAGGCCGCCTGCAACGGCGAACTGCGGCGCTACAAACGATTTCGCCTGCCCTCGCCGATCGATGCCAATGGCGTCGAAGCTCACATGCATGGAGCGGAGCTCGATGTGATCGCACCCAAAGCTAAAAACGCGGCCGCCGAAAACCACCGCTGAGCGGCTCTCCTGCATCGGCTCGCGCCATCTACCGCCCTTTCCCCGCTCCGATTGCGCCATAAGCCGCAGCGCCGCGAACTAAGTTGTTTATTTCCAGAGGAATCTCGCGTGCACTTCTCTGCGTGCCGACTGCCGGGAGTTCAAAATGATCACCCGCATGGAAACGAAAGAAGAGATGGTTCGAATCAACCGAAAGCTGAATCCGTCGTACACCGGAACGGAGGCCGAGAGGCTCCACAATAATCTGCGCAAACTCGTCGTCGGTCAGGACGAACCGATTGCGCAGATCGTTAATATCTATCAAACCTGGCTCGCGGGCATGACGGATCCAGGCCGGCCGATTGGCAACTTTCTCTTTCTGGGACCTACCGGAACGGGAAAGACGCGGCTCGTCGAAGCCACCGCCGAGGCGCTGCTGGGCGACCCCCGCGCCGTCGTCAAGATCGATTGCGCCGAATTTCAGCAAAGCCATGAAATCGCCAAGCTGATCGGCTCGCCGCCGGGATATCTCGGACATCGTGAGACGCATCCGGCGCTCAGTCAGGAAACGCTGAACCAGTACCACACCGCCAAAGTCAAGATCAGCTTCGTGTTGTTCGATGAGATCGAAAAGGCCAGCGACGCATTGTGGAATCTGCTCCTCGGGATTCTGGATAAGGCTACGCTGACGCTGGGCGACAATCGGAAAGTCGATTTTTCGGCGGCGATGATCTTCATGACCAGCAATATCGGCGCGGCGGATATGGAATCGATGCTTCGGCCGGGTCTCGGTTTTGCCTCTCCGGAAGCCCCGGCTCGCCAGGCGGACGGCCAGATCGATGAAACTTTGAATCAGAAACTCTCCCGCATCGGGGCGGAAGCGGTGCGGCGCAAGTTCACCCCCGAGTTCGTCAACCGCATCGACAAAAT
>CAWBIS010000301.1:0-18463 GCA_963788485.1 Terriglobia bacterium | reverse complement strand
CGCCGTGTTCCGGCCTCTCGGCAAGGAACAACTGGATCGGATCCTCAGTATCGAACTTCATCGCCTGCAGCAGCGCATACTGACGTCAAACAACGCATCCCCCTTCGTGTTCAACACAACCGCACAGGCCCGGACCTTCCTGTTGAGGGAGGGGACGGACTTGAAGTACGGCGCGCGGCATCTGAAGCGGGCGATCGAGCGCAACCTGGTGCAGCCGCTTTCAAACCTGATGGCTTCCGGCCAGATTCAAGGCGGGGATCTGATCAGCGTCGACTTCGATCCCGATGGCGGCTGTCTGACCTTCACCAAAGATGCGGAGCAGATACCGGCGTGGACCATGGTGGAAATGATAGAGGCTCAGCCCGACCTCCGCGTCGCCGCCGCGGCGGCTCCAGCTGAATCCAGATGGCTGCGTTCCGCAATCGCGAAGAAGGAACGCGGCGGCCGTACCTGACATTTGCCGCGAGTCGATCTTCCGGGGCGTGCAAAAAGCTCACACGCTCCGGAAGAACGCGCGGTCGGGTCTTTTCAAGTCGCTGTCAAAAAAGGATTAATAAGCACGAGCGATTGAGATACCGGCCGCCAGCCTCGCGGTATACCGCACCGGGGAAACGGGGCTCTTCGGCTCCGCCTTAACCAGAAATCCGAGGCTTTGCCGGACTTCATTCGTCTTCAGCGGAAGCCAGAGCGAGTGAAACGCTCCCGCCTCGCTCAACTCCTGCCAATCGGCGGTTTCCGAGAATCCCTGCAGCGCGACGAGCGACACGCCAGGCACGAGCCGCCGCAGCAGCCGGATGGCTTCGCTCCATGAATAACCCGGACCGAACGCGTCGCGGTGAAAGAGCACTGCCAGGGGCATGTGCGATACCCGAATGTTCTCGACCTGATCCGGATCTTTCACCAGAACGATCTTCCATCCGAACTCCTCCGCCACGGTATCGAGCGAAGAAAGGTCCATTGGGGATGGACCGGGCATCACAACGAGATTCTGTGCCATCGCGCGCGGTTGTGCAGTTTTAATACCAAAACCCGCTCTAACCATCACGCGACGCAGTCCCGGAATTCCTGCGCCCTATGGCGCACGGAAGCAGCGAAAACACCCACACCGCGCTCCAGCCTCATCCCAATCCGCGCGTTCGCGCGCCCTGCGCGATGGAACGGGGCTTGCGTGCAATGGCGATTGCAGGAGCATCAGTATGCAAACCAGAACGCAGAATGAGTCCGACAATCAACTGCGAGTCGCGGTGGCGATGCAGATCGATTGGGAGCCGCAGATTACCTCGCGCGACATTTCGGTCGCCGCGCATGAAGGGGTCATCACACTGACCGGATTCGTGCACCATTATTACGAAAAGATCGCTGCCGAAAAAGCGGGCAAGGCGGTGTATGGGGTCAAAGCGGTCGCAAACGACATCGAGGTCAGAGCCATTGCGGTGCGGACAGATCCCGAAATCGCGCGCGACATCGTGCACGCGATGACGGTCGACGTAACGGTCCCAGAAACCAAAATCAAAGTGTGCGTAAAAGACGGATTCGTGGAACTGGATGGGACGGTCGACTGGAACTTCCAGCGCACCGGCGCCGCCGCCTGCGCCCACCGCATCGCCGGCGTCCGGGGTGTCACGAACGACATCGCTCTGAGGCCGTCGATATCGCCGGCCGAAATCCAGACCAAAATCGAAGGCGCACTGACGAGAAGCGCCGAAGTGGATGCCCGCCGGATCTCGGTTTCGGCGTCGGACGGCACGGTTCATCTCTACGGCAATGTTCGTTCCTGGCCCGAGCGCGAGGAAGCGGAGCGAGCGGCATGGGCCGCGCCCGGCGTGGTGAAGGTTGTGGACCACATCGCCGTTATGCCTTAAACACATGCCCGGCCTCGAACGGCCGTTCGAAGGAGCATTCAAATGACGATCGGCGAGATTTGTACGCGAAAAGTGGTGATTGGTTCGCGCGGTACTTCGATTCACGAGGCGGCGAAACTGATGCGCGAGTACCATGCAGGCGACCTTGTAGTCACGGACGAGCTCGGCGACAGGCGAACACCGGTGGGAATCGTCACGGATCGCGACATCGTGATCGAGATCCTCGCGGAGGGGCTCAACCCGGACGGGCTTACGGTCGGCGAAATCATGACCGGCACGCTGATCGCCGTGAAAGAGAGCGACAGCGTGTTCGACACACTCCGTCTGATGCGGTCGGAGGGCGTACGGCGCGCCCCCATTGTCGATACAACGGGCGCGTTAATCGGCATCGTTTCTCTGGACGATTTGCTGGAGTTCATCGCGGAGGAACTCGGCGATCTGGCCAGCCTGATAAGGGAGGAACGCAGGAAGGAAGAGATCAACCGGCGCCCGGCAGGTATCCTCGTTCATTAAGCCTGGCGATTACACGCGCCGCCGCGCGGTCGGGGGACTCTCGGTCTCCGGCAACAATGACGTCCGGATTTGTGGGCGGCTCGTATTCGGCCTGCAAACCCGGCACCGTGAAGGCCTGTCCTTCCCGCGCCTCCCGGTAAATTCCTTTGGGGTCGCGGGCGATGCAGACTTCGATGGGCGACTCCACGTAGACCTCGATGAATCTTGCGATGTTCCGCCGGGCCTGGTCGCGCCAGGCGCGTCGGTTGGCCGTCGCGTCGAAAATAACGGGCACGCCATGACCCACTAATAATGCACCGATATAGTTGAGCTGAGCGTAAAACTGTTCGCGTTCCTTCTCGTCATAACGCGGCTCGGGCGTCAGCACTTTCCGTAACTCGTCCGATTCGAGGACAGCCACGTCGATTCCTCGATCCTCGAGGCTTGCCATGACAGCCTTCGCCAGCGTCGATTTGCCGGATGCCGGCAGTCCCGTGATCCAAATTGCGAATGCTTCGGCTTTTTCACGCGCCACAGTATGCGTTCACCTCGCGCGGATTGAATGTCGGCCCATCGAGGACGGCCATGATGAACGCAAGCAGCTTTCGCCGCACCGCCTCGGACAGATCCGGATACCAGAGCGGGCTGGCCATGACCAGACCGCGAAACGCGAAGAATGGGGCCGCGACATCGAGGATTTCCCGGTCGCCGGTTTTTTCGAGGTAGCGATCCCAGAAGCGGAGGAAAAGCTCGTTGAAGCTTCCCTCGAGACGTCCGCTTTGCTGCAGGGAGAAAAAAATGTAATTGGCGGTCAGGCACGTCACATCGTCGGCCGGATCGCCAAACTCGCCGCGGGAGCGATCCAGCAGCTGGAAATCGGTACCCTCCCGAAACAGAATGTTCCAGGGATGGAAATCGCCGTGAACCTGGCGCAGGCGATGCACGCGATCTTTCAGCCGCCATCGCCAGGTCACAGCGCGATGCTCGATCTCTTCGAGGATCTGCGGCGTGATCGCAGGGTGAGCCGGGTAAGAGTCGGTAAGCCCCATGATGCATTCGCCGTGACCGACCAGTTCGCGGATGCGCCGCACGTAGAGACCGGGTTGAACCACAGGCACGCGGTGAATCTCCGCAAGATAGTCGCACAGTGCATCGGCCCGGGCGAAGTCGAGAGAAGTCGCGGTGCCGCCGCGGCCGATTCGTTCGAGATCGCGGGCGTAACCTTCACCCGTTGCATATTCGGTCAGAAGGAAAAACTCTTCTATCTGTCCGACGGATGTCAGCGCTCCGGCGGAATCGAAACCGCCTGCGTCGAGGGCGCGGATATGGCGAGGCAGGGCGTTGAACGCGCGATGCTGCCAGAGCAGAATCTGCGCCCTATCCGCCATATGTTCGTGACCGAACGGCGCGGCCCCGATGGTATGGATTACGGCACTGCGTGATTGCCCGCAGGCCGTTCGATAAGCGACCCGAACGGGCGTGCCATAGCCGTATCCCTTGGAGTCGGACCCGCCGTGCGGCTCTCCCAGGAGGTCGAGGCTTCGGACCGTCACCGGTTGTTTGAGAGCCGCACAAAGGTATCGTTCAACTTGCCGCGGGTCCATGGGCTGAGGCGATTATTGTGCACTTACCTTGCCAGGAAAACCGGCGCGTCTTCATGTTATTTGACTCGCTCCACCTGCTATCCTGCCCGCGAAGGTCGCCACGGGGCTGGCAAGAGGGCCGCCTCGGCTGAACGGCTCGGGCGCACGACGGCGCATTCGCGCAGCTGTACACCCTCTATCGTTGGAACCGCGGCTTCTACGATCCGATCGATTGCTACACCGTCCGGTTTGACATGGACGATCCGACAAAGTCGCCCACAACAGAGCCCTGTTCAAACCGCTGACCAATGCTGGTTAGCCAGGTTAGCGCGCGTTGCGGCGCTCATGCGCATCGTAAGCCGCGCCGGCTCCGGCGCCCGCAACCGCGCCGATCGCGGCTCCCTTGCCACCGGCCGCGATGGCTCCGATAGCCGCACCGCCGGCCGCGCCTGTGGCGACTCGTCTCACTGTCCGGCGGGCGCGGTGCCGGCGATGGTAAACACGACGGCGGGTGACAATCGGCGCCAGCCTGGGCCGGCCATCGGCGGGGTAGTAAACGGCGGAAGTTATCTGCGCTTCCGCCACTTGAGGCAGCAAACTTGCCAGCGCGAAGAATATTATTGCCGCGTAGCGTAGCATCATGCCCCCGGTAAGGCACGCCGCGGGCCTGGGTGCGATCCGGACCCGCGATTCAGCCTTTCTTCGGGCTATAGGCGACGCAATCGACTTCGATTCTGATATCGGCCATGAACTTGCAAACTATGGTGGTTCGGGCAGGTCTCGAATTTCCGAAAAATTCCACGTAGACTTCGTTCATCTGCGCGAATTCTCCCCCGTCGGCAAGGAAAACCCCCACCTTCACCACATCGGCCATGGATGCGCCCACGCCTTCCAGCAGGCGCTTCACATTGTTCAGGGTCAGACGAGTCTCATGTTTAATATCGCCGGGCGACATCTTGTCCGTTGCAGGGTCCACCGGCACCTGGCCGGAAAGGAAGATAAAATCGCCGGCGCGAACGGCGGGCGTGTAAGGTCCCTTGGGCGTCGGCAACCCCGGGGGCGTCAGTCTTTCGATCATCAGTGTCCTTCCGCTTCCAGCATTCGTTCGGCCTCAATGGCAGCCATGCAGCCCGCGCCCGAAGCCGTGATGGCCTGGCGATAGACCCGGTCTTGCACGTCGCCGGCATGGAAAACGCCGGGGATATTCGTGCGCGCACCGCCGTGCGAAATCAGGTAGCCATCGGCGTCCAGATCCAGCTGGCCTTTAAAAACCTGCGTATTCGGGATATGCCCGATGGCGACGAAAAGGCCGTCAACGTCCCGCTCCCACGTCTCACCGGTCTGGAGATTGCGCAGGCGCACGCCGGTCACAATATTCGCCCCCACGTCGAAGACTTCCTCGACCGCCGTATTCATCACGAACTCGATCTTCGGGTTATTGCGCGCGCGCTCCAGCATGATCTTCGAAGCCCGGAAAGAATCGCGGCGGTGCACCAGCGCGACCTCGCGCCCGAAGCGTGTGAGAAAATTCGCCTCTTCCATTGCTGAATCGCCGCCGCCCACGACCATAATCTTTTTTTCGCGATAGAAAAAGCCGTCACAGGTGGCGCAGGAGCTGACGCCGTGCCCGATGAGCCTTTGCTCGGAAGGAATGTCCAGCCAGCGCGCCTTCGCGCCGGAGGCGACGATCAGCGTGCGGGTTTCAATCCAGTCGCCGCTGACGTTCAGGCGAAACGGGCGCTTCGAGAGATCGGCCTCGACGACCTGGCCGTCCAGATAGACCGCCCCAAACCGCTCGGCCTGCTTCTTCATGTTTTCGATGAGGTCGGGGCCGTTGATGCCTTCCGGGAATCCCGGAAAGTTCTCGACTTCCGTCGTCAGCGAGAGCTGCCCGCCGACTTCGTGGCCTTTGATGACCAGCGGTTCGAGTCCCGCTCTGCCCGTATAGATGGCTGCCGTGTTGCCGGCGCAGCCGGAACCGATAATCACAACTTTGTACATGAGTTAATTTCCGAGACTATCAAATGCTCCAGAACGAGGCCCGGTGCCTCAGATGGATTTGATGCCGCTCAGCACGTTTGCGATTTCAGCATTATCCAGAACGCGTTTTTCGGCGCAGCATTCACCCTGCGGGATGGGGCTGCCATGCGGGCAGGCCAGAGGATGGCCGAGAAGCGTGCAGATGCGATCGGTTACGTCCGGGCTCAGGATGTGCTCGAACTTGCAGGCACTCGATTCCACCTCGACTTCATCCCGGATAGACAATACGTCGATGAAGAGCCGCTCGGCGAGACGGTGCCGCCGGATCACGTTGCGCGCGCGCTCCTCGCCCGCGGGTGTGAATTGCTCGACGCCGTCCTCGACCCGAACCAGCCCGGCGCGGGTCATGGTGGCGATCAGCCTGCGCCACTGCATCCCGGTAAAATCCATCGATTGGATATGCGTCGAAGTCTCGCGGCGATCCCACAACTGCTCGAGTACTTCGTCGAAGTTCTGATTCTCCTCGGCCGAGAAAACCAGAGTTTCGGTGATGTGGCCGTGGTCCAGATTGACGCGGCGATCGGCCAGACGCCCCGCGTTCTCGTCGTGCGTGACCATCACGATGGTGCGCCCCTCGGCGTGCAGATCGCTGAGGATTCTGAAAACGATTCGCTGATTCTCGGCGTCCAGATTGCCGGTGGGTTCGTCGGCCAGGATGATCTTGGGATCGTTCACCAGGGCGCGGGCGATGGCGACCCGCTGCTGTTCGCCGCCCGAAAGCTGCGAAGGCAGATGCGTGGCGCGGTCTTCCATGCCGACATGCTTGAGCGCCTGCATAGCCCCGTCCCGATCCGTCATGCTGTGGAAGAACTGGGCCAACATCACATTTTCGACGGCGGTGAGATGTGGCACCAGGTGGAATTGCTGAAAAACGAAGCCGACCGTTTCGCTGCGAAAGCGCGCCAGTTCGGCGTGGCGCAACTGCGAGGTATCGGTGCCGTCGATGCGAACCGCCCCGCGCGAGGCCTGGTCGAGGCAGCCCAGCAGGTTCAGCAGCGTGGTCTTCCCGGAACCCGACGGCCCCATGATGGCGATCCATTCACCGCGCGAGGCGGTGAAGTTGACGCGGTCGACGGCATGCACGGCGGCCGCACCTTTGCCGTACACCTTCGTCACGTCCACCAGTTCAATAAATGAACTCACTCACCCCTCAGAATAACCGCCGGCTGGATGCTCCAGATCCGCGACGCGGCAATTCCGGTCGCAACCCCCGCCACCGCCAGCATAACGCCCGCGACGCCGCCGAGTACGGCCCAACCTGGTTCGAGGCGAAAAACGCCGCCGAATACTTCGCGCCCGATGGCTGCGGTGGCGAACACTCCGACGGCGTAACCAGCCACGGTGGCGGCGACCGCAAGGATGGCCGATTCGGAAACGAAAAGCGCGGCGATCCCTGGTTCTACCCCGCCCAGCGCTTTGAGAATGCCGATTTCTTTCGATCGCTCCACCACCATTTCGCTGAAATTGCTGCTGACGCAAAGTGTAGTGATGGCCAGGATCAGCAGCGTGAGCAGCAAGAGAGAGGCTCGGATCTTGAACACGACGTTCGATTCAGTTCCGGCTACGGCGAGATTCGTGCGCACATCCGCCGCAGGGAATTGTTTTGCGAGGGCCGATCGGATCTCTTCTTCATGGCCGCCGGGCGCGCGAATCTCAATTACGCTGGCCACATCGCGAACGCCCGCAAGCGTTGAGGCTGTTTCGAAAGGAACCAGAAGCTCCGGATCTTCCGCACCGCCTGTGGACACGATGCCTTTGAGCATGCACGGGGAACCTTCGAGCGGGACATTGGCGCCGACTTTCAATTTGAGGCGATCCGCCAGGAACTCTCCGGCGATGCAATCGCGCGGGCCGATATTCCGGCTGCCCTCTTTCATGTGCCAGTAGGACGTCATCGAAGCCGCTTTGGCGGGGACGAATCCCGCGACAGGGATGGATTGCGCGCCAATGCGGCCGGAGGTGATCAGGAAGGGTGCGGCTTCGGCGCCCAGGCGTTCCGCCGCGGCGGCGATGTCGAGCGGAACGGTTTTTCCGCTGACGGGCACGGCGGCAATATTCGCGCCGTAACTGCGAAACTCTTCCCGGAACCGGCGCTCGACGGTTCCGTATATTCCAAACAGAACCGTGGCCAGCGTGGCCGCGATGGCCAACGCGAAGAACGCCAGCAGCAGCCGTTGCTTGCGATACTGCAGTGCGCGAACGACAAAGGTCCAGAACATGCCAGTTAATTCCGGATCTAGAGGCCTTCGCGCAGGATCACCGCGGGTTCCATGTGCAATGCCCGGTGTAGAGGTTGAGCGGCGCCGCCGAGCGCGATGGCCATCGCTCCGGGCACTATGAGGAAAGGCAGAATCCAGGAGACATCGACCGCTTCCTTGAATACCGAGGCGCCGACGTAGTGCGCGAGCATCACCCCGGCAACAGCTCCGATTACGCCGCCCAGGAGACCCACCAGCGCGATTTCGAGGCCGAAAAGCGAGATCACAATCCAACGCGCCCCGCCAATCGCCTGCATGATTGCGATCTCGCCGCGACGCTCGACCATCGTGGCCGCGGTGAGGCTCCAGACGGTGAGACCCGCCGAGAGCAACGCCACCAAGGTAATCAATTCCATCAGACCGCCTACGCGGCTGAGAATCTTCCCCTCGTTATCGGCCACCCGGCGCACGGGCCGCGCCACCGTGCCCGGCAGCGCCTGCTCGATCTCATACGCAATAGACGTAACGTAGCTGCTGCAACTCCAGCGCTCCCTGTCCTTCGCGGTCATGGTATTCGGATCTCTGCGCGCGAAGTCGTCTTCGGGTTTGGTCAGGGCAGCAACGTCGATGCGGTCTACTTTGCCGGACCGTTCCGTCAATTGCTGGACGCGGGCCAGAGGCAGAAACAAACGATCATCCGCCGCGTCTCCGGTGGAAAGAATGCCCACCACTTTGAATGGAGCGCCCAGAACCGTGATCTCGCTGCCGGGCTTCCATCCGTTGCGCCGAGCCAGGCTGAAGCCGGCGATGCCTTCGCTGAGCACGTCTTCGGGCCAACGTCCCTCGACCACGCGCCACGCGGGGTTGACGGCGCCGATTCCGGTATTCTGCGTGGCGCCGGTGGGCGTGGGGTAGGGATGCAGAAACCAGACGCCTTCCACCTGCACCGCGCCATCCTGCGCCGCCAGCGAGGGAGAGAAACCGGTAATATTAAGACCCCAGAAGATCTTCTTGATGTTGGGCACTTCGGATTCGGGAATATAATCCGCCGCGCCCGCGGCGGATGCCGAGAGCGAACCGACGCCGCCCGTGAGCCCGGCGGCTTGCGCCGTGACCGCGATATTCGCGCCTTCGGAGCGCAGTTCGGCGGTGATCTTGTCGCCGATCCCGAGCATGACGCCCAGCATTGCCGTGGCGACGGCCGAGCCCATGGCAATTGCCGCGACGATCAGCGCCTTTCGGCGCGGGGCGCGACGAATCGATTCCTGGACGAAGCGAAATAGCATCTCAGCCAGCAGTTTTAAAAATCTTCGAACCACCCACAAACGCCGACTCGTCGATCACCAGCGTGCCGCCATCCACGTGCGACTTCAACGGAATCGGATTGCATCCGCCCCGGGTCCCGATGGTTTCCGGCACAATAGCCGAAGCACAGTTGCGACAAATGATTTCCGGACCCTTCTTGTAAAAGCCCTGGGCGCCGCAGATCTCACAGGCGTCGAACGCGGTCGCCAGCGAATGATCGGCCTTCTCAATTACGATAAACCGGACGTTCACGCCGTCGTCGTTCAATGCGAAACGATGCAGATCGCCGTCGCTCACGCTGGCTACGGGGATGCGCACCGCGCCGTTCTCCAGCGCGACCGGCACGGCGGCCGAAAGCGCCGTCTCCTGCCGGGCGTAGATCGATTCCGCCGTAATCATGAGAATGAAAGCGCCCGAAGTCACGCAGGCCGCTGTCATCCACAAGCGTTCCCGCCGCGCCGACCATCTCGCCTTACGCAACGCCGCTCCTTCCAATCCCTCGGTCCGCGGCGCGCGCCGCTTGCGCCATTCGAGCAGGATCATGGCGCCGGCCAGCGCGAGGATCGTAACAAAGAAGAAGGTGTCGTTCTTGACCACCGGCCCGATGATAGCCATCTCACGCGTGCTCGCCGGCAGGATCTGGCTCTCCGACAATTCGTGCAGGCCGGAAATGACCAGTTGCACCACGACGACCATCAGGATGACCGTCGTCATATGGAAAAACTGTTTGAGATTGACGCGAATCGTCCCGCGGACGAAGCTGACGCCGAACAGCACCGCAAGTCCGATACCGAGAACGCCGCCGAGCACATTCAGTATCCCGGAAGTATCGAGGCGGACCGTGCCGAAGAGCATCAGGACGGTCTCCACGCCCTCCCTGAAAATCATCAGAAAAACGAACAGAAAAACGCCGGATCGGCTGCCGGCTTCGCCGGTGCCTTTTTGCAACCGAGTTTCAATTTCGCCTTTCAGCTTGCCGCCATGGCGGTTCATCCAGACCACCATGCTGAAGACGAAAACCGCGCTGATCAGCAGCACCCAGCCTTCGTAGGCATCCTCGTTATATTCGATCTTCGAAAACGCCCAGGCGGCGAGAAAGCAAGCAAGCACTGCACTTATGAGTGCCTTATAAACGGTCGGGAGCAGTTCCAGGCGACCGGTCTTGCGCAGCCACGCGACGGTGATGGCGATCACCAGCGCAGCTTCCACGCCTTCGCGCAAAGTGACCACGAAAGTTTGCAGCATAAAAGCAACTCAGTTGCAGTTTCGATTGTATCAAGGCATTTTGCAAAACGGACTGAAAATCTCAGACGGCCAGGCAACCCGCTTCCCCGGGTCCCTGCACGTCGAACCGGCAGTTCGGGACTTCTCGCCGTTTTGTAAAACAGTAACGCGTGCCAGCCGCGACAGATGGGAAGAACGATGTAGTCACCCGCATGGGTGCTCAGGGCGGCGGCGCCATTTCCAGTGGAATCGGCCAGTCGTTCCGTTCCCCGCGGTTCGCAGATTATACGGTTTCGAACATCTATCGCGTTGGCGGGATGCGCTCTACTTCAGTTCTTTCATCATCCCAGGGACGCTCCACTGCTGCTGCAGACTGTTCGGCGCCCAGCCGTATTCCGCTGTCATCACCTTCGCAAGCTCGTCCTGGCTCTTGCCTTCACGAATCAGACTCTGCGCCCGGTTCTTCAGCTTCTCCACGTTGTCACGATACGTTTTGAGCCCGGCTTTGTTGGTGACGGCTCCATGCCCGGGGATCACGGCCTCGAAATCCCAGGCGGCCATCGCGTTGTCCAGCGTTTTCGGCCATTCCGCCAGGCTGCCGCCACCGGGGTAATCGATCAATGGGCTCGTGCCCGCCATCAGATCGCCGGTGTGAATCGTCCTTAGCTCGGGAAAATAGATGACCGCATCGCCGTTGGTATGGCCGCGGCCGAAATAGTGCGCGCGCACTTCCTTGCCGCCCAGAAATACTGAAGTCTCATCGGTGAACACAACGCGCGCGGGCTTGGTGTTCGGACTTCCGTTGGACTGTTTATGTTCCAGAATATTGATGCGGGCGTTCCGGGTGGAAATGATTTCGGAGGTCGGGAGAAACTTTGCGTTCCCGCCGCTATGGTCCTCATGATAGTGGGTGCTGAACACGTATTTCACGGGTTCAGCCGTCACCGTTTTGATCGCGGCCACGATCGCGTCATGATCCCGCTCGTATTTGTCGTCGACGAGAACAACGCCCTCGTTCGTGACCAGGACTGCGACATTGCCGCCGTCGCCTTCGATCTCATAAAGGTCGTCGTGAACCTTGTTCACCTTCAACGGCGCAGCCTGATTCTGATTCTGCGTGTAAGCCAGCCAGGCCAGCAGAACGAACAGCGCCGCTGCGGAAACGCGTACGAGCAATCTTCGATTCATGTCCGAAAACTATATCAAATTCAGGGATCTTTTCGTCGCGGAAATCCGTCTAACTCGGACAGTACCCCCGGAATGGAGGTCCCATGAAGAAGTTGCTGTTTGCTCTCGCATTAGCGGGTGGATCGTTGTTCGCGCAGAGTTTAACCGGTACCTGGCAGGGAACGTTGGCAATCCCGCAGGCTCCCGGAGGCCAATTGCGGATCGTCGTGAAAGTTTCGACGACCGATGCGGATTCATTGAAAGCCGTCATGTACAGCATCGATCAGGGCGCGCAGCCAATCAATGCCAACGCGGTTTCGTTGCAGGGATCGGCAGTGAAAATATCGGTTGTACCGATCGGCGGGACCTTCGAAGGAAAGCTGAGCGGGGATGGCAACTCGATCGCGGGGACCTGGAGCCAGGGACCGGCGCCGATACCGCTGACCTTGACGAAAGCCACTCCGCAAACGGCGTGGACGATTCCCGAGCCTCCACCGCCACCGAAGCTCATGGCGCCGGATGCGAATCCATCGTTTGAAGTGGCCACAATCAAACCGAGTGAGCCCAACGCTCCAGGCAAGGGCCTTGGCCTGAACCGCAGCGGCCAGATGAACACCCGCAACATGACGCTTGCCGATCTCATGGCTTTCGCCTATAAGGTCCACCCTCGCCAGATCGTGGGCGCGCCAGGATGGGTCGAGACCGATCGATACGATATTCAGGCAAAACCGGATACCGCGGGACAACCCAACGACAGGCAGGTGAGGTCGATGGTGCAGAAGCTGATAGCGGACCGTTTCCAGCTTAAAATCCATCACGATACGAAGGAACTCACCGCCTATACAATTGTTGCGGCAAAGAGCGGCCCGAAGATGACCAAAACCGAAGGCAACCCGAATCAGCTGCCTGGCCTGGGTCTGCGGGGCCTTGGAAGGGCGATCATCCGGAATGCGACGATGGCCGACTTCGCCAGTTTCCTGCAGACGGTCGTCGTCGACCGCC
Organism: Terriglobia bacterium; assembly: GCA_963788485.1. Lineage (GTDB taxonomy): Bacteria > Acidobacteriota > Terriglobia > Bryobacterales > Bryobacteraceae > BOG-234. The sequence goes on along the minus strand of CAWBIS010000301.1, from coordinate 5,590 downwards.
CGGTGGTAGACAGGACCGGTCTCGATGCCCGGTACGACTTCACCCTGGATTGGACGCCCGATGAAACGCAGTTCCCCGATCGCCAGGGTCTTCCTGCGCAGCCGGCCGACCCCAACGCCGAAACCTTCCCGGATCTGTTCACCGCCATGCAGCAGCAGCTGGGGCTGAAAATGGAATCGGCTAAAACACCTGTCGATGTCCTTGTCATCGATCACGTGGAGAAGCCCTCGGCCAACTAGTTCGCGGTACCCGGCGCCGCGGGCGGGACAGAGATTTATCGTATTCGTTCAGCGCGCGATATAAACGGCATTCAGGCCGGAAGGCCTTCCGCCATTCAGCTGATGGCTGACATCCATTTCCGCGGCCTTATGAATCAGTCTCCGATCCTCCCGCTTTTTCAGATCGTAGTTCCCGCCATAAGAGCTGAAATCGAAGACACGCCATAGCCAACAAGCTTGCCGGGAAACGTGCACCGGCTGCAGCCGGCTCTCGAGGGCGCCTTCAATCTCCGGCGCCCGGATACCCTCAAACGTCGAGACGGAGCAATCGAGATTAGGTAGTTCCGCGACTGGTTTACCCGAAACTGCGTTTACGCGATACTTTTCCGGCAGAGCCTTAAAAAAAGGGTTCGCCATCGCATACGCTTCCGGCCACAGCCGGGCCCCCGGGCGGCCGATATATTCGCTGATGGACCAGAACTCCCCACCCGGCCGGAGCCCCCGCGCAATAGCGCTCGCGACCCGCTCCAGCTCGATCAGATGATGTAATCCGGCTGCACAGAGAATCACGTCGAACGACTCGCCCTGCAAGTCGATATTGTTCAGATCGCAGGGCGCAATACGGACCTCGCAACATGGCGCAAGGCGGATTTTTGCCCGTTCCAGCAGCTTCGGGTTCAAATCCATGAGAGTCAGGCAAACTCTCGTTCCGTCGACATGGCTCATCAATATGGATTCTTTCTGGGCGGTGCCGCAACACAGCGCCAATACCCGCAGCGTTTGGCCGGTTTTGAGCCCGCGAATCCTTTTCCGAAGTAATCCCACAAAATCCGGGATCCGCCGGCCCAGCTTCTTCTGCAGAAGCTCGCCGGCATAACGTGAGGCGCCCGGGGGGCTCAATGCCGGATTGGCACCCAGCCATGCAGGCAGCCATTGGAAGCCGGTGCTGGGGCGAGTTGGCTTGTATTCCGGCGTCTGCACCGAACTGAAATGCTCGTTTTCGTTCTTCGCGCGCCATTCCCGGAAGGCGCGCGCTCGAAGCAATGTCCTTTTCTCCAGCGGCCCCACCACGAGCTCGTAGAGAGCAGCCCAGTTGGCGCAGGGGTCGCCCGCCGGCCCGGCCCCGCACGCAACCACAAAGGACCCGGTTTTTCCCCTGCAGGTATCCAGATTGATCTCGATCTCCTCCCATGGATTTGAATTGTCGTAGGAAGCGATCAGCCTTCGCTCGAGTTCGATCTCTCCTTCCACATTCCCACCGGCCGGCCGGAACCGCAGGCTTATTTCAAGGCCGTCGTCGCTGATCCGGGGCAGAGACGCCCCTATTGCCAGGAAACCAATGTCGCCATCCGCCACGTGGACTGGCTCAAACACAGCCTGGGACCCCGCCAGAATCGCGAGGCCAAGCCTCGGTGGAGGAGTGTGCGTGTTCGTTTGCCAGAAGACTCGCGGATTCAGCAGGGGATCGGCCGGGCTCGCCCACTGCTCGGTTTCCACCGAGAATCGCGTGTCATCGGAAAGAAGAAACATAGACTCTCAACGTATCGTAGCGACTCAATGTTTGAAAAACACGACGTTCTCCCTGCCTGCGCACGTTTTCGCTACCGGCCGGCCGGATTGGCAATCCGGTTGACAACCTGCCCTGCAAATACGGCTGCCGCAATCAGCGCGCACAGCAGCACGAACCAGTCTCCGTGCCGCGTATAGAAGGTCAGGTCCTCGCGATAACGATATCGAAAGCGCGCCGCCAGTTCGGTATATTCCTCGGTCGTGCGGACGACGCGGCCGGCCGGGTCGATTGCGGCTGTGATGCCGTTGTCGGTGGCGCGCAGAATCCAGCGGGCGTTCTCGGCCGCGCGCATGCGCACGATCTGCAGGTGCTGATAGCGCGCCTGGCTCTTGCCGAACCAGCTGTCGTTCGAGAGATTGAACAGCGCCTCCGCGCCGGCAGCGGCAAACTTCCGGATATAGCTCGGGAACACCGATTCGTAACAGATGAATACGCCGATGCGATGCGAATCGACAGGCGACACGACGATCTTTTTACCAGCTTCGAAATCGCCCGCTTCGGTCGAAACCTTCTTTGTCAAAAGACCGAACGGCCACGGCACAAACTCGCCAAACGGTACGAGATTTACTTTGTCATAGCGGCTCACTACGTTTCCGCCGGGTCCGACCAGAAGCGCCGAGTTCAGCGGACCGCCGTCCGGCGCGTGGGCCACAATCCCGGTGAGCACCGCTGCGTGCGCGGTTTTTGCGATCGACTCCACTATTCCCATGAATTCCGGGTCGGTGTCGTAAAAAGGCGCGGGCACTTCCGGCCAGACGATCAGATCGAGCTTGCCGCCGCGTCCCAGAGCCGGGCTCAGAGACAACAGAGTCATCTGCTGCTCGGTGCGCCGCAGCAGATCCGGGGTCCAGTCGGTTTCATCGTCAATATTCGGTTGGACGAGAATCGCCGTTGCATTGGCGGTCTCGGGCATCGGAACTCCCGGCAGGAAGACCAGGGCGGGCATTATCAGGAGCCACAGAATGCGCATTCGCGGCTGGTGCAGGATGAGTGAGGCGACCCCCGCGGCGAGCATCGCAAAAACAAACGACAATCCCCAGACGCCGGCGATGGGCGCAAGGCGCAAGGGAAACGACATATCGCTGCCGGCGTTCCCCAGGTTGAGCCATTCGAAGCCCGTGTACGAGTGGGTCCATTCGACGGCGACCCAGAGCGCACCAATCGCGGGCAGCGCGAACGCCGAACGCCAGAGCATCCCTGCCAGCGCCGCAAACACGCCCATCTGCGCGGCTTTGGCCAGGCAAAAAAGCGCAAAAAGGAACCACGCCACGAGATCGCTCACCCCCGCGTGATGCGCGAGGGTCCATTCAATCCAGTTACAAAGCCCGAACCAGTAAGCGACACCCGCGCCGTAGCCCAGGGCAAAGCGCCATTGCCAGCGGTCTTCGCGCGCGCAGGCGATCAACAGGGGGGTGAGCGCCACCGGAGCCAGCCAGACGAAACTGAAGCGCGGAAACAACAGAACCAGCAGCGCCGAGGAGGCGAAGGCGAGAATCCAGTTGAGGATCACGCGAGCGTCGCCTGTTCGCTCACCAGGTCGGCCATGTAGGAACTGCGCACCAATGGCCCGCTGAAAACCATTCTGAAGCCCAGCGATAATCCGAAATCCCGATAGCGGTCGAAGAACGCGGGCGCCACATACTCGGCAACCGCCAGATTACGCCGTGTGGGTTGCAGGTATTGCCCGATCGTGGCTACGTCAACATCCTGCGCGCGGAGATCCCGCAGCAGTTGCTCCACTTCAGCACCAGTCTCGCCCAGTCCCACCATGAACCCGGATTTGGTCAGCACGCCGGGACGGTGCTGCCGGGCGAAGCGAAGGACCGCGAGCGATTGCCGGTAATTTGCCTGTGGCCGCACGCGCCGATAGAGCCGGGGCACGGTTTCCATATTGTGGTTGAAAACATCGGGGCCTGCATCGAGCACTCGGGCGACCGCGTCCCTGTCGCCTTTGAAATCGGGGGTGAGCACCTCCACGCGCGCGGCCGGCAAAAAGCGTTTAACCTGAATCACGGTCTCGGCGAAATGCGCGGAACCGCCATCGGCGAGGTCGTCGCGGTTGACGCTCGTGATTACCACGTAACGCAGCGCCATACTCGCGGCCATGCGCGCCACGTTCGCGGGCTCGGCGGCATCGAGTTCCATTCCATGAATGCGTGGATTGCCTTTCGGCACGGAGCAAAATCCGCATCCCCGCGTGCAGAGATGGCCGAGGATCATGAATGTGGCCGCGCCCCGATGAAAACATTCGTGGATATTGGGGCAGCGCGCCGATTCGCAGACGGTATGGAGGTCGAGCGCGCGCAGTTGGGATTTCAGCCGGTTCAGCGATTCGAAATGAGTGGCACTCCTGCGCGCCCAATCCGGCAATCGCGGCCGCGGCGAATCGATTTGAACCAACGATTGCAACTTCGATTATCGGATAACCGGGTTACATCTCCAGCTTGCCGTTCAGCACCATGTCTTTCAGTTTGAACTTGTACTTGAGAGTCGATGTACCCACCCTGGTCGTGAATTCGACCTCCTTATTGAGAGCTTCACGCACCAATGCTGTTTTTTCCGCCACCCCAGTGAACTCCTGGGCAATGCGTACGAGTTCATCATCAAGCGCAAGCGTTGTTCTCATAAAAACTCCAGGCACTGATTATAGCATCATTTGATGTCTATCCGTATGCCGAAGTGGACGTTGCTGGTACGGCTGAAAAGGGTAGGGACTTTGCTTGGGAAGAGCACTGTCAACGCCGGTCTTCAATGCTACCTGGACTAGCGCCGGTTCGACATGAAGGGAAGGGAGTCCATCCAGTAGTGGCTCGCAGCGGTCGCGGCGGGTTTACGATCAGGGCCAACTCGAACCTCGCTGCTCAGTGCGGCGTGGAGCACATTAACAGTGATGTTCAGAGCGCCGTCTCGCTCCCTGGGGTTGCCCGGCTCACCGTTCGCGTCAATCTCTTTCACAAAGGCCAGGCCTTGCGTCTTGCCGGGCAGCTCTGCCATACAGAGCACCACAATGCGAACTGGGTCGCTCGCTGCAATCGCCGGCTCGGTGAGAACCTCTCCGTAATATCCCATGGTCGCGCTATCGACACTCCGCCTTTCGTTCTACACGCCCGGACCGGGCCAAGAAAGTTACGGACGTCTAGGCCCTGGCGAAGGCAGGCCATGCCCAACCGGAGGAATCGTGCATTATGGGGCGGAAGTTAGCGTGATCGCTGATTGGAACAATTACTTCCGGGTTGCGCGTCGTCTGGGAGTAATCAAACCGACGTGTGGGCATCCGCGCGGATTGCTCACGGTATGTCGGCCTGCGTCCTCCCGGCCAACTTCAACTCCGTTTTCTGAATCATTTGCGGCCACAAGGAATCCGGATTGGAATTGAAAACCGTTCCTGCATCCGCCTGAAAAATGAACCACGCACCCAGTTCCAGCTCCTTTCGCAGCTGATCGTTAGTCCAGCCGGCGGAGCCCAGATAAACATGAAAACCGCGGGGGTCGGGTCGAGCCGTGATGGTCTGTTCGAAGAGGGCTTTCGTGGAAAACATGTAAACCGCACCGAAAATGCGCTCAGCGCCTTCGACTTTCGCCGGCGCGCTCGAACGGAAGAGCGATGAGGCGAAAAACCTGTTTCGAAAGGCTGCGCAAGCGGAAAAAGATCTCGGTTACCGGGAGCCTTCCAGCTACATTCGTCCTGTGGGCGAGACGGAAGGGGCCGCGATGATGGCGATTGGCGAATGGGCGGATGCCCGGGCTGCCTTCCAGAGTGCCGCGGCATCGCTACTGTTCACTGGGTCCCGGCGTCCCCGCG
>CAWBIS010000300.1:0-4584 GCA_963788485.1 Terriglobia bacterium | reverse complement strand
GCGACACCTATTACCTACGAACAGCCTGCAATTGCCGCGCGTGTCAAAGCCAGCGGGGCGGGAATGTCGATATCGCGCACACAACTGACCGCCGCCCGCGTCCGGGAAAGCGTGCAGCGGATTCTACGCGAGCGTTCATGGCGCGAATGTGCCCGGCGCATGGCGGAAGAAATCCGTCAGGCGGGTGGAGCGGGCAAAGCTGCCGACGTTGTGGAACAGATGGGATAAAACCTCCGGGAGCCTCCCTCCGAGGGGCTCCCGGGCAGGGACGGACTTCTAACGAGTCCTTCGATTCCGGTTGCGGAACATGCTGCCCACCAGCACAAGGCCGGCGCCTAGCATGAGCGAAGAGGTGGCGGGCTCGGGGACCATAGCCGCGCCTGCGTTGAGTTGCGCGCCATAGGTAATCGTGTCGGGAGTTCCGTGCTGCTGATCGTAGAGAATCTGCTCGAAGCTCTCCGCCACGTCGGTCGAGGAGAACGATATGGTCGCAGGCGTATCGGTTCCGCCCTCCACCAGGTCTCCGGCGACCACAAACGATGCGCTGGAAATGTACTGGGGAGTAGCCGGCGGAGTAGGATTGGTCGACCCGATATCCTGAAGGTTGTAAGGAGTGCCCGGCGGGCTACAGGTGGCACCCAGGTTGAAGCCAGTCTGGCTTGCCACGCAGGCGGATGTCGGATCGATACCGCCATACACATACGTGAGAGTGAAAGTAAGTCCCGGATCGTTCACGAAAGTCAGGAAGTCCGGGATATCAATCACCGTGTTGACTGGCGCTGTGGTTGTACCAATTGTGGCTTCGTTGCCCCCGCCGGTCAGAGTGGCTAAGTCTCCGCTGCCGGCATCGATGGTAAAGGTATAGGTTTCGCCTGTAACATCGTCAAATGTCAGCGTGCCGGCGCCGGTATTCACATCGGTAGTGATGGTGACATCGCCGCTGAAATACAGTGAGCCGGTGATACTTGTGGCGGTGGCCGAGATGGGAAAGGCGGCTGCCGTGACTAGTAAGGCGGTAGTCAGGCATTTATTCTGAATCTTCAATTCGTTCCTCCTGGGTTTCGGTACGAGGCGAGCCCCTGAATGGCCGCCTGGGTCCATGAATAGCAATTGCGGGACAATTAGTCACCCAGGTAAAAGTCTTTTGTGTACTCTGCGCGACCGTACGCGTCCCAGTAGCGGACTTGCACGTACAGAAAGGGGCTTTGCAGGCAATTACAATAGCTGCTTGAAAAACTTATAATATACATGAGTCAGAAATAATAGTTAGCTTAAGACCATTTTTATCGCGAGTAAGATCAGGAAGAGAAGCGTTCGAATGAAGACAAACAGACAGACATGGTTTGGCTCCGCGGAAGCTGCCGATCCCGGAGACCCGCAGTCGGCCGATGAGGCCGCGTCATTATTTTCGGATCCCGATTATTGCCTGAAATACCTGGCTTTCCGAAGGTGGCCCGAGGGACGCGTCACATGTCCCGTATGCGGAGGTTTAAATCTGACATGGCTTCCGGCGCGACGCATGTGGGAGTGCAGAAACAGACATCCGCAGGCTCAGTTCAGCGTGCGCTCCGGCACCTTTATGGAGGATAGCCACGTAAGTCTGTGTCAGTGGTTGATGGCTTTGTGGTTGATCGCTGAGCGGGGTATGCGGATAAGTTCCTATGAGATTGCACGCAGGATCGGAATCACACAGAAATCGGCGTGGCTCATGATGAAGCGAATCCGCAGAACAATGGAGTTTGCCGATATTCGCGCGGAGAAGCGCGCAGCGAACGAACCCGGTACCGGTTGATACCGCAGAGGGCTATCCTCAGTTTGCGTTGTCCGCGCGACGGCCGGGACCCTCACCCGTCCTGTGGTTCTCCGTTTTTCTCTCCCGCCCGGGGCGGGGCTTTGCGCGGCTTGGTTTCGCGCAAGGTGCGATAAGGCACTTTGAGCAGGCTCTCGATCAGTTTTCGGAAAGAATCGCCGGCAGGAGCCAGGCTGCTGCTCGCGGGTAACATGTATTGACACTCAAGCAATTGGGGTTCGAATCTGCTGTTTACTACGTTTTGATTCGAAAGAGCCATGCGGAAGCCTTTGGACGATTGCGATGAAACCGCAATCGTCCTGTTAACATCCATCCACTCTTAAAGGTTGAAGGGATGGACAAAAGAGATATTCTGAAGGCCTGGCGCAGGATTCTGAGCGGCGTTCGGCCCTCGCTGGCGCTGGAAATCACGCGCGAGTGCCCGCTGCGCTGTCCGGGATGCTATGCGTACGATCCCGCTCATCTCGGCCACGGCAAGCTGACTCTGCGCGAACTGCACGACCTGAAAGGACAAGACCTGGTCGATCGCGTCCTCGGAATCGTGGACCGCATCAGGCCGCTCCATCTCTCGCTGGTCGGCGGCGATCCTCTGGTGCGCTATCGGGAATTGCAGATCCTGGTTCCATCGCTTGTCGCGCGAGACATTCACGTTCAGATCGTCACCAGCGCGTTTCGCGAAATTCCTTCGGAGTGGACCGGGATGCCGCGGCTGACTGTGGCGGTTTCGATTGACGGGCTCCAGCCGGAGCACGATCTGCGTCGCGCACCGGCAACCTACCAGCGCATCCTGAAGAATATCGCGGGGCGAAACGTCACGATCCATTGCACCATCACCGGGCAGATGATGAAACGCGCGGGATATCTCGCGGAATTCCTCGAGTTCTGGACGCCGCGGGAGGAAATCGCGCGCGTGTGGTTCAGCTTGTTTACTCCGCAGTCGGGCGACCAGCTGCCGGAGATGCTCACCGGCAGCGAGCGCAGGCAGGCGATCGGGGAGATGCTGGAGCTGCGAAAACTCTACCCGAAACTGGACATGCCGGAGGCTTTGATTCGGCAGTTCGCGACACCCCCGTCCAGTCCGCGGGATTGCGCGTTCGCATCCACGACTGCGAGCCTTTCAGCCGATCTCAGTACGCCTGTTACCCCGTGTCAGTTCGGCGGCAATCCCGATTGCTCATCCTGCGGCTGTATTGCGTCTATGGGGCTGGCCGCAATCGCCAGCTACAAAGTCGGTGGGTTGGTTCCCGTTGGAGCGTTGCTGAAAGCTTCGATTGCCATCGGCCGGATCGGAGCCCAACCCGCGGAGCCTCAGTTTCCGCTGCTCGCTCGCAATTCGCTGACGACGATTTTGGGCGTGGATGGGAATTCGCCGGCGGCGGCCGTTACCCGCTTCGGGTCGAAGTGCGACCCCTCCACAAACGCGTAGGCGAGGCCGCCGCCGAGCGCTGGGTGCAGCAGCGCCAGCGTGGTCAGCGGCAGGAAGTATTTTTTCGACCTGATCAGCGACTCCAGAACTCCCCGGACCGCGCTGCTGCGAGGCATCGCGCCGGGCACCTGAGCCACCACGAAAGTGGAGAATTCCAGATCCCGATGCTTGCCGGCATAACGTACCAGCGAGCGCGCGGCCTGTTTGGGCGTCATGATTCCAAGATCCGCGCTGAAGTTCCGGTGCACGGCGCCGGGGTAGTAAAAGTCGATCACCTGCCGGGCGAAGTCGGCGCAGTTGTGCAACAGGAGATTAAAATGGCGCCGGTTTGGGCGCGAGTTGAACATGCGAATAAACGCGTCATCCTGGTCTTCGGTAGTGGCAAGCCCGAATGTATATATCGTCCGGTCGTAAGCTTCCCCGACCAGTTGGGTCCAGTCTCCGCGCGGCATGCTTCCGTCGTTTTCGTCCGGGGCAACACTCTCCAGATGACGACGGCGGTAGCCTTCTCTAAGCGAAGCGACTTCCTCGGCATTGGCTGAGCCGGGGACTTCATCGGTGCGATCGACTGCGTAAAGATAAGGGACCAGCGGAATCCCGACCCAGTCGTAACCGCCGATACGGTGATAGCGGCTGATTACCACGCCGGGCTCTCCCGGATTGCAACGCCGCAGGGAAACCGGGGTCGCGGCGCAGATACGCGAAAGATAGACAGCCGAATGCCCGGTCGGATTCATCCCACCAAAAGCGCCGTAAGGCTCTTCCAGCAGCAGCGTGACATCGGCCCGCGCAGTTGCCGCGCTCGCAAGAATCCATCCAGCCAGTATCGCCCGACACTTGAGTGGCGGCATTCGTCTGATTTGGACGAAGCACGCGTCTCTCCGATTTCAGGTGGGCCGGTTTGTCAGGAGCATTTTGCCACCGCTCACCAGGACGGTATGCAGCTGCCCGTCGCCCACCAGTTGCCTGAAGCGAGGCATCGCGGATTGCGCCGCGACCAGATAGCGGCGTTCCGGTGAAAGCCAGAGGGTGCGAAACTGCGCGTCATCGATGAAGATATCGGGTGCACCCGGAGCATACGAGCCGTACACGAGGTTGTTGGTGCGGCCATTCAGCAGGAGCGCCGTTCGATCCGTATAGAAAAACACCGAAGAGTAGGTGTAGTAATGATGGTCGACAATCAGTTCGCCCGGCGGAGAATGCAGCAGCGCTTCGGCCAGAGGGCGCGCGGAAAGATACGGATCGAACACCACCAGCGCCATGCGCGCCGCCTGAAAGAACACGACCATCATGACGCCGGCCAGGAGAAACGCCCGCGATTCTCTGGCGCGAAGCAGGCCAAAAGCCC
>CAWBIS010000299.1:0-5506 GCA_963788485.1 Terriglobia bacterium | reverse complement strand
AGACGTGCCTGCCTGTCGTGTTCGGTGCGCACGGATGCGAACGCATCCCTGCAGATCAGGATAGCGACCGCCATCGCCAGCAGAAATCCGACGGATCCCAGTTCGGCCAGCAGCTGAAGATAGTCGCTATGCGCATAATCGACAAGCGTCAAGGGCGTCGCGGCGCGATACTTCTGAACGGCGGAAACGAATGTTCCCAGGCCACAGCCGAATACAGGATAATTCGCGATCAGCTTCAGCGTATCCCCCCATATCTGCAGGCGGACGTTGGAAGTCAGATCTCCTTCATAGCGGCTGACCAGACTGAGAGGCGCCGACACCATGAGAATGATCAGAACGGCTATGGTGGCAAACAAGGCGGCGGCGTTTCGATTCCGGCGGGCGCTCATCTCCAGCACAGCGAGAATGCTTATGGAAATGGCAGCGGCGGCGAGCCCCATCCGGGACGCAGTGTAAAGCAGGCCGAGCAGGATCAGTACCGTGCAACCGGCCGCCAGGCAGACCAGCACCGCGGTCGTGGTTGATTCGTTCACGCCGCGTTTTCTCCGCAGCGCCATCGGGATCAAAATCACAGTCACGGGAAGCACCATCTCCAGCAGGCCCGCGAGATGGCCGTGGTTCGCATACGTTCCGTTCGCGAATCCTCCGCTCTCGAAATGCTGGACCAGGCCTATGGACGCTTCCGCCGACGCCACCACCAGTAGAGGAAGAACCAGCAGCCACACCCGGTTCGCCAGCCGGAAGCTGAGTTCCCGAAGTAGAAAGAAAACGAGCAAGTACGCCAACAACCTCAAAATGTGAGCCAGCGTCAGTTGCGGAGAAACGCTGAGTGGCACCCATTGCGCTCTGTGAATGGATTCGAGCCCCCGCGCGATGTCAAAGCGTGCGGGAGAGAGAATCCTGAGCCATCCGAGTGGCAGAGGAAGAAGCTGAAACCCGACCCAGATGAAAACGGCGGCGATTGCAACGGGCAGCCTTCCAGGAAGACCCGGCGCGAAAACCGCCTTCCGGCCCGGAAGCCATAGCACCAGGGACACGACCACCAGCGAGATCAGTGTGACATTCCACTCCCGCGGAGTCACGCCCCCATACTGAGAAATCGTAAAAGCAAGGATGAGCGCGAGAGCGGAAAGCGTTAAGGAATTACGCACCGACGCCTCAATCGCGCCGCGCGCCGCCACATATGCAGGTGCTCAAGCTCACCTGCCCTTTTCATAATATTTCGAGTAATCGTAAACGGAATCGTAACCGGCAGCCTTCGGATTCCAGTCGTTGAGCGCCACTCCCAGCACGGGAACGCCGTCGGCCGCGAGCTGGCGCGCGGCTATTACGGCCGACTCGCGAAGAGTCTGCCGCGCGCGAATCACCAGTAACACACCATCGGCCAGGGAGCCTACGATCCGCGAATCCGCCATGTAAAGCATCGGCGGAGTATCGATCAGGACGATATCGAATCGTTCCCGAACGAGCCGGATCAGTTCCGGAAGCCTCTTGGAATGCAGGAGATTGGCCGAGGGCCCGCCTGCCGGATCTCCGAATGGCATAAGGTGGACGCCCGGAACGTCCGTGCCACGTATTGCCAGCGTTAACGCATGCGCATCCAGCGTCGCGGGTTCCGCCAGAAGGCAGCCGAGTCCCGTTTCGTTCGGTATCGTGAGGATCTCGTGCTGCCGCGGCCGCGCCATGTCGCAGTCGATCACGAGGACGCTTCTGCCGGTTTCCGCATATGCAAGGGCCAGGTTGGAGACGATTGTGCTCTTGCCCTCGGAGGCACCCGGGCTCGTAATAACCAGGATCTGCACCGCGCGCCGCTGGGCTGCGAAAAGAATGGAAGTCAGCAATAGCCGGAACGATTCGGCGAACGAGGAGAAAAATTGCGGTGCGCGATCTGAGGAATCGCCGGAGCTTCGTCTGAAATTGGCGAGACGCGACGGATTCTTGCGCAGCAATCTCGAGTTTCTGTCCAGCGACCACGACGGTATGGCGCCCAGTTCCGGCACTCCCAGATAAAACGCCGCGTCGCCCGGCCGTTCGATGCAGGGGTGCATCTGGTCCTGCATTACCACGAGGCCGACTCCCGCGCAAAGCCCGGCCAGCAGACCCAGAGCCGCGCCGACCGGCAGATTGGGAGAGAAAGGAGCGGTCGGAGTTGTGGCCGGATCAATGATCTGAATGTTGGAGGCTCGCAGAGCGGAGCTGATCCCGGCTTCCTTCACTCTCTGAAGCAGCGATTCGTAGATCTGCCGATTGCTGTCGACCTCATGCTGAAGCAAATCGTAGTGAATAATCTTGCCGGACTGGTCGGTGACCACATCGGACTGGCGCGCCAGCGCCGACGACAACAGCTTTTCGCGGCGCTTCCCTTCCTCGAAGTCGTTATGAATGCGCTCGACGATCAGATCCCGCTCGCTGCTGCGGGCGGCTTCCATCTCATCGATCTGCATTTGAACCTTCTGGACTTTGTAATGCGCGGGCGTCATGGTGGAGCTTAACTCCGCCAGCTCGCGGCGCAAATCGGCCAGCTTCGCGTCGAAAGTCCTCAGCGAGGGGTCGTCGAGCACCTGGCCGAGCGAGTCCGGCGCACTGGTCATCGCCAGCTCATACCGGGCCTGTTTGGTGGCGAGGTCCGCCTGCGCTTCGAGAAGCTGGTTCTGCAACTGGCGAAGTTTGTCGTTCGCCATGTTGTCCTTGTCCTTGTCGTTGTTCAGCACCAGGTTCATCGCCGCGGCGTAGCTCTGGAGGTCCTCCTCGGATTTCTGCAGTTTGACCTTCACATCGTCCAGCTGCGTGCCCAGCCATTGACTTGTACGCTTAGCCGATTTTCCGCGGGCTTCGAGAGTCTGCTCGATGTATTCGGTTGCCATCGTGTTGGCGAAAACGGCTGCCAGGTGCGGATCCGCCGAGTCGCAGGAAATGTCAATCGCACGCGTGGTACGCACCGGGCTGACCCGAACGCCTCCAGCGGCTTCTTCGATCAGCTCTTCGCGGCGATCCGGCTGGGGCGGCGGCAAATGAAGCGCTTTTCGCCAGGCCGACCACCGGTCTTCCGGAACGCTGACGGTAAGCGAAGTGTCGGCATTGAGCTTCGCCACAACGCGGGTCTGAAGCGCCTTTGTTCCCAACACTTTGACCTGCGTGGCGAGTTCAATGTCGGGATAAGAGCCGCTCAGGGTCGAATTCGGGTTGATGTCCTTATTGTAAAAGAAATCGTCATTCTGGGGCTCGACGGCAAGCGAAACGGTAGCCCGGTACGTCGGAGTCCGCGGCAGCTGGATCAGCAGCCCGACGCCGGCGCCGAGAAAAGCGGCGATCAGAATAGTCCCTTTGCGCCTTCTGATAACCCTGAGCAGTTTTGCCGATTCGCTGGCGGGATAGACATCATCGGCAGGAACTCCACCCAAATCGCCGGAGTCGAAACCGGCCAGGCTCCGCCCATCCCGAATTCCCGTCTGAGCGCGCGGAATCGTCAAAAGATCTTCGTCACGGCGCGGGTCGCTGTTCAGCATATTGTTTTCACGGGCGGTAAATCGCCAATCCGGTCCCCATATTGACCATTGCTTCCAGCGCACGTACTCCAATGCGCCTGGCTCCGTTCACCGGGACGAACAGAATGTCATTGGATTGCATTGGAACATCGGTCGCCTGCCCCGCGAGAATCTTCTTGAGATTTACCGGCAGCTCGGTCCGGGCGTCCGTACCCGGGTCAAGTCGAAGTATGCGGGCTTCGTCCGCGCGCGCCGACGAGCCGAGTCCCTGAGACATCGCCAACGCCTGAAGGACGGATATCTGCCGCCGTTCCCCGAGAACGAAGCCACCGGATTTCTGCACGTCGCCGATTACGTAGATCATTTCCGCCACCGGGATGGTGAGTACGTCATCCGGCATGATGGCGATATTCCGCGACGGGTCGGCCGCTTCCATCAAACCCTTCAGCGCGACCTCGGCGACACTGAAGTCACCCTTGACGGTGGCTCCCGGCAGCGGGATTGTTCCCCACTCCCGCCGGCGCGTAATCCTGACCCGATAACCGGCGTCGGGGCGCAATCCCCCCGCCAGCGCCAGCACTTCAATCAACGTCTTGTGTCCCTGAAGCTGATGAACCCCCGGAGCATTCACCGCTCCCATCACCGATACGGGTTGACTCCGCATTTCCGTAACGGATACGATCACCTGGGGCTCGTGGTAATAGACCTTGAACTTTTCAGAGAGAACCCCCGCCAGGTCGCGGGTTGTGAGTCCGGCGGCGTGGACAGTGCCCGCCATGGGGACGATCAAATCCCCGGCATCATCGATCCGCCATAATTTGCCGTTGACTTCCTCCCCATCGGGAGTCAATTGAAGGGAGATCTGGTCGCCGGGGCCGAGGACGTATGTAGAAGGAGTTGGTGCCGATTGAGCCGTTGCAAGAGGCAACCAGGCGTTCAGACTGACGATCAAAGTGGCAACGAATGGAGCAAACCGGGAAACCATGGCTATGGAGCCAAACTTGAGAACGATTTTCCATTATAGATAGTTATTAGCGTCACAGGGATAACGATGGAGAGTACCCGAGCCGGTTCGCGGCTTCCTTTGTACTGCGCCGTACTGCTTGGCGGATTGATGGCGCTTTCTTATTCAATGTGGGGCTCCGTGTCGCCACCGAGCCCGCAGTCATATGGCAATAACGCCTGGCAGAGGCTTTGGACCGGGGACATCGAAGGCGCAACGAAGACGTTTGAGCGGGCGCTCGAAGTCGACCCCGCGTTTCCTTACCGCTGGTCGGACCTCGGGGACGCCCTCGTGGACGCCGGAAGAACGGACGAAGCCCGCGATTGTTTTCGCCGCGCCGTCGATCTCGCCCCCAACTCCCCTCAGATCGCGCTGCGGGCCGCAAACTTCCTGTTTCGTGTCGGTTCAGTGGATCAGGCACTGTCCCTCGAGTCGAATATCCTCCGCCAGACGCCTGATTTCGATCAAATGATCTTCCGCTCGTGGATTCGCACCGCCGGCGATGTTGGGGGAATGCTCGACTTCGGTATCGGTAAAAATGATCGCGCGGCAAGATCTTTTTTCGATTTCCTCGCGTCCAACGGTAGTCGGCAGGACATCCTCAGGTCGTGGCAGTGGTTGGAGTCCCGCGGATACGCGGCCTCTCAGCAGGCTCGCGAGTGGGCCGATTTGCTTCTACGCGACAACGCTCCTGCCGAAGCGGCCGCGGTCTGGGCCCGGTATATCGCCGCTGACGGCAGAGAGTACCGCATTTCAAACTGGATCGATAACGGCGGGTTTGAAAAGGATCGGACAGGCGGGGCGTTCGATTGGAACTTCGTGCCTGTGCCCGGAGTGAGAATGACCGAAGACCACTCGGTCGCCCATAGCGGTGCGAGTTCTTTGCGTCTCGATTTGAATTCCGAAGAAAACCTCGACTTCCATCATGTATTTCAACGCACATGGACCCGGCCCGGAAAATTCCGCCTGGAGGGATGAGCAATACATTGGTAATGTTACTGTGCCAACCTCGACTAGT
>CAWBIS010000298.1:0-9794 GCA_963788485.1 Terriglobia bacterium | reverse complement strand
GGAGGAATGGCAGGCGTTCGCGCGCGACGTGATTCATATGCCGGATTCGATGATCCCGGCGATACAGGAAGCGATCCGCCAGCAGCGTTGGAAGATCGCCCCGAATCCGCTGGCATCCATCCGGACAGCCGCCCATCAGGAGGCTAAGCGGATGGGGCTGACCTGACTTTTGCCGCGGGGAACGCCGGGTCGGATTTGATTTCTTCGATCTGGCGGGCGTGCCGCTCGGCATGCAGGCCCAGCAACAGCACCCATTGATAGCAGTCCAGATCGCCGAAACCTCCATGAGGATGCGTGTACGCGCGTAAATCGGCCGGCGTTTCGGCTACCAGCTGCCGGGTGCGCGCACGCGTCTTCTCGAATTCCGCCATTAGTGCTCCGGCATCCGGCCATTGTCCTGTAGGGCGCACCGCTTCCGGCGCCTGCCGGCGCGTGCTGCGATCCGCAACCGCCTGAAGCAGGAGTTTGTCTTTTTCCCGAATCGCCTCCGCCGCCGCGGCAAGAGGGGGCTCTTCGATCTTCTTCTCGATCACGCCGAGCATCCGCGTCTCGACGCGTGTAATATGCTCGAGACAATCGCCGATCGACCAGCGATCTTCGCCCGGATGGAAGGTCCATTGTTCCGGGGTCAGGTCCGATACCAGACCCAGCAGGCGTTCCCGGCTGGCCGTCAGGTGATCGGCTGCCAATTGCCGTTCCGAATCGTTCATCACGTTTTCTCCTCTGCGTACAGATGACGGATCATATCAGCAAGCTTCGGCGGCACAAGATTTTTCCAGTCTTCCCCGCGTGAGATTCTGCGCCGGACCTCCGAGGAGGAAACCTCGTCCCAACCCGCACTCATGGGCAGGGAGATAATCCTGCCGGCGTGGCAGGCTTCAGGCTCGTAGTCTCCGCGGCGCGATGCCACCAGCAGTTGGTGCTTACGCAGCATTTCCTCGAATACGCCGGCGACCCCGTAATCCCACGTGGCCATGCGTTCGGCCGCGTCGCGCCCGCAGACCAGCGCGATGTCCGTTTCGGGGCCGAGAAGCGCCCGGGCTTCGTCCGCAATCTGCGCATACAGGCCCCCTTCGGAAACGGCCGCGGAAAAGCCGGCGCCGGGGCTCGCTTCCACCAGCCGCTGCAGCATACGGCAGCGCGCCTCGAAACCGGCGCCGTCGAAATGCTTGTGCGGGAACAGACGCGGCAGCACCCAGATCACTTCATCCGCCAGGCTGCGGGCCGCCCGGGCGATTTCGACATGGGCTCTGGTGGGCGGATTCCAGGCCCCGGGGAATATCGCCACGCGGCCCGTCCGGGCGCGGCTCACATCCGGGGGACGGTAAAGAAATTCGAGAGCCAACAGAACCTTTGTAGTACACGACACGCGCCCGCCGTTCGTATACAGTGGAAATAACCATGTTCAGCTGGATATGTCCACAATGCGGACGCGATGTTCCGCCTTCGCAAACCGACTGCCCACACTGTGCCGAGAGGGCCAAAGAAGCAGCGGCCGCGGCCGCCGCTGCGCCTCCGATTTCCGTGCCTCCGCCGGGCGCGTGGCAGCAGCCAATAGCTCCGCAGGCGCCTCCACCACCGCAGTGGCAGCAGATGCCGCAGCAGCCGTTTTATCAGCAAACTCCTCCGCCTCCACCTCCTGCCCCGCCGCCTCCTCAGTACGTGCAGCAGCCTCAATATGCGCCTCCCCCACCCCCGCCCCCTCCCCCTCCGTCATATGCGCCGCCTCAGCCTCAATACCCTCCCCCGCCGTATGCGCCGCCCCCTTCTGCCGCGTGGTCGCCGCAACCGGAGCGCACCGGGCCGCCGATGTGGCTCATGGTCGCCGGTTCCGCGCTCGCATTCCTCATCGTGATCGGGGGCATTTACTGGGCTGTGCAGCATTTCGGCAGCAGTACTCCCGCCGAGAAAGCAGGCCTGGAAAATCCCGCCAACGCTTCAAAACAGAAAGTCAGTAATCCGCTCCAGAAGTATGTCGAAGTGGTTGGAATCCGCATGCTCACCGAAAAGCAGAAGCCGGTGGCGAAATTCGTTGTCGTGAACCACTCGGGCGCGGATATTTCCAACCTGCAGGCCAACGTCACGCTATGGGCCAGCACATCGCGCTCGGAAGAGGATTCGGTGGGGTCGTTCAGCTTCGACATCGATAACCTCGGCGCGAACGAATCCAAAGAGCTGACCGAGCCGCTCAAAACCAAACTCAAGATGTACGAACTGCCGGACTGGCAGAATGCTACCGCTGAGATTCAGATCACCTCGCCGCCCGCCGATTCACAGCAGTAAGGTGTCGACGAAGCGCGCGCGCTCGCGGTCCTTGCGGGCGCGATCGACATCGAAGACCTGCCCGTGCATGACGATCCATACGCCGGGCTGAAGCACGCGCGCCGCAAACAGGCTTTCCGTGAGATTCTGCAGCCCGTCGGAGCGTTCGAAGCCCAGCGGTGTCATGGCGCCGGTCAGCACGACCGGATATAGAAGGTCCGTCAGTCGCCGTTTCAACAGGCGGCCGGTCTCGACCATAGTGTCCGTTCCATGGGTCACCACAACCGGTCCATCGGAAACCTTTTCCCGCACAACCTCCAATACGCGTTCGCGGTCTTCCTCGGTCATCTCGAGGCTGTCTTTGTTCATCAGCGGTGTGACGTCGACGTGCACGTCAGGCAGGCGCAGCAGCTTGAGATAGCGATCGATCTTCGCCGTAAGATTTTCCACCTGCCCGGTCTGTTCGGAGTAAATCTTCTCGATGGTGCCTCCGGTCGTGACCAGATGGATGGTGGGCTGCACGCATGCAGTGTAGCGTTTCGATATTGGAGAATGGAGTCATGCGAGTGGCGGCGCTTCTGTTTGCCGGCGCGTGCGCGTGTATCGCACAGACTCGGGATGCCCATTCCATCGTGGCGCGAGCGGTGGCGGCTGACGACCGCAGCGACCGCCTGGCGCGCGATTATACGTACAAGCTGCGCGACGAGATTCGCGAACTGGATGGGTCGGGTCATGTGAAGTCGGTTCACAGCACAGTGGATGAGGTGCTGTACATCGCGGGGAAAAGATACTTCCGGCCGCTCGAAAAAGACGACAAACCGGTTCCCGCGGGCGAGGCGCGCCGGGAGCAGGCCAAGATCGATCGTGCTGCGGCCGCGGCCGGCCGATTGACCGATGCCGAACATGAGAAGCGCATTGAATCCGCCGAAAACGAGCGGGCGAAACAACGCGCCGAATATAAAGATCTTCCCGACGCGTACAATTTCCAGCTTACGGGCGAGACGGAAGTCGATGGCCGCAAAGTATGGGAGATTTCGGCCACACCCCGGCCGGCGTACCACGGCGCGTTTCAGGGCATCTTTCATAGCGTGCAAGGCGAGCTCTGGATCGACGAGAGCGACTTTGCCTGGGTACGCGTGGAAGCGGAGGTGCTGAAACCTTTTTCACTCGGATGGCTTCTGGCCCGCGTTGCGGCCGGAACTCATCTGACTTACGAGATGATGCGGGTAAACGATGAGATGTGGGCGCCGAAACGGATTATGCTCAAAGCTTCGGCTCGCCTGTTGCTGATGCGGAAGGTCAACGTGGAGCAGGAACTCACGTTCAGCGACTACAGGAAATTTCACACGGATTCGCGGATTGTAGCGGTCGCGGGCGACACGCCGTAGTTCAACAGCAGTGAAATACTTTGGGAGCGCAAAGGGCGCTGTCGGCGCCGCCGGCTTCTTTCGGCGATTCCGGCGGCCTAACCGGCGATAAAGCGGCGGTTGCAAATGCGGCAGTCGGTGATATAGTGGTGTTTTCATGACCTGCCAACGGCTCGGCTATTTCAGCTTTCGATTTTGGAGCCCCACTCCCTAGTGGCGTTGGTCTGATCTGATTCAGGTTTCACCAACCCACTCGAAAGAGTGGGTTTTTTATTTTATAGAGGATATAGCAATGATTATTTCGATGCGGCCCGGCGCCACGAAGAAAGAAGTTGAACATGTCACCGAACGGATTCAGGAATTCGGCTTTCGAGTGCATTCGATCGAAGGCGAGGAGAGGGTTGTGATCGGCGTCGTTGGCGTCGGCGGAGACGTGGAGGCCTGCCTCGAGTCCCTGGAGGCCACTCCAGGCGTCGAAAAGGCCGTGCGTATTTCGGCGCCTTACAAATTCGTCAGCCGGGAATTCCGCAAGGAGCGCACCGTCATTCGCGTCGGCCGCGCGGAGATCGGCGGGGACGAGTTCATCACCATGGCGGGCCCGTGCTCGGTCGAAAGCGAAAAGCAGATCATGGACACTGCTTATGCCGTGGCGGAGGCCGGCGCGACCGTGCTGCGCGGTGGGGCATTCAAACCCCGCACCTCGCCTTACGATTTTCAGGGCATGGAGGAAGCGGGATTGAAACTGCTGGCCAAAGCGCGAGAAGCCACCGGTCTCGCCGTCATCACCGAAGTGATGAGCGATCGCGACGTCGAACTGGTGGCCGAGTATGCCGACATTATGCAGATCGGCGCCCGCAACATGCAGAATTTCGCGCTGCTCAAGGCCCTGGGGCGCTGCGGACGTCCGGTGCTGCTCAAGCGCGGGCTGAGTTCGACCATCAAAGAACTGCTGATGTCGGCCGAGTATGTGGTGGGGGGAGGGAATTCGCAGGTCATGCTGTGTGAGCGCGGCATCCGCACCTTCGAAACCGCGACACGCAATACCTGCGACATTACGGCCGTGCCGGTGCTGAATGAGATGACGCACCTGCCGGTGATTGTGGATCCGAGCCATGCCACAGGCAAGCGTAGTCTGGTGCCGGCGCTGGCCAAGGCGGCGGTGGCGATCGGCGCCGACGGCATGATCGTCGAAGTTCATCCCTGCCCCGAAAAAGCCGTCAGCGACGGCGCCCAGTCCCTCACCATTCAGGGCTTCCGCGACATGATGCGCCAGCTCTCGGGATACATTGAATTGTGGAAGCAGGAGCGCGTTCCGGAAATGGCCGTGGCGGTCTAGTCGACGTGCCGGGCTTGCGCAGATTCGTCGCACCGGCGATTTTGCTTGCAGCCCTGCTGGCGGTGGGAACGGTTGCATACCGAATCCACGCAACACGCGCGTTCTTCGCTCCCTCCCATCTCCTCGCGCGCTTCCCCGCGGAAGATGCGCTGGTCTTGAACGCCGATGTCGCCACGCTTCGGCGCGCGGGGCTGCTCACCGAGTCGAAAGCGTCGATCGAGCCCGAGTACAAGCAGTTCCTCGACGGCACGGGTTTCGATTACCGGCGCGATCTCGATTCGCTGGTGGCTTCTTTTTCGCCCAGCGGAACTTTCTTCATCGCACGCGGCCGGTTCGATTGGAAAAAGCTGCGTAATTATGCGATGCGCCAGGGCGGCTCGTGCTATCGGGATCTTTGCCGCGTGCCGGGCACCACTCCCGAGCGCCATATTTCCTTCCTCCCGTTGCGCGACGATGCGCTCGCGCTTGCGGTCAGTACGAACGATCTCGCGGTCACGCAGTTGACGAAGACGGCCGCGCCCGTGACGGTTGCTCTGCCCACGGCGCCCGTCTGGATCTCCGTGCCCGGCGCGGAGCTTCGACGCCAGAATGCGCTGCCGCCCGAAATGCATATGGTGCTTTCGGCGTTGACCACCGCCGATCGGGTGGTGATCACGTTCGGCCCGAGCGCCCAGGGAATAGAAGCGGAGATGGACGCAACGTGCCGGACGCAGGATGACGCGCGCGTCCTCGAAAGCCAGCTTCGCTCGACCACAGGCCTCTTGAAAGAAGCGCTGTCGCGGGACAAGAGCATGCCCGATAACGAACTGGCCGCGGCACTGACCGCGGGGAGTTTCAATCAGATGGACCGCAAAGTCACGGGGCGCTGGCCGCTGGGCAAAAGTCTCCTGGATGCGCTGACCAGCGGCCTTTGATTCCTGAAAATAGTTAACTTAATAACTTTTCCGGCTTTAATCTGGCTTGACTTACTGTATATTTTAATACTATATGAAAAAACTGCTCGCGCTCGTTCTGTGCGTGGCGGTTCCTGCGGCGTTTGCCGTGACGGAAGGGAACAGCTACAAGATTTCCTATGATGGCGGATCGCTTCCCGATCTCAAGGCCGGAGTAGGCCTGAAACTCTACATCGACCAAAACCAGATTCGGCTTATGCGGGACAAGGTCATGATAACCACGATTCCGGCTTCGGCCGTGACCGAGCTCAGTTACGGTCAGGATGTGCACCGGCGAGTCGGCGCCGCCATCGGACTTGCCGTTGTCTCATTCGGGATTGGAGCGCTCATGGCGTTATCCAAATCGAAGAAACACTTCGTGGGAATAACCTGGGCCAACGGAGATCAGAAGGGCGGCATCGCGTTTCAGGCCGACAAGAACGACTATCGCGGTCTGATCGCAGGACTTGAGGGGATCACCGGCAAGAAAGCCGTCGATTCCGACGCCCTGAACGTGAAGAACTGACCGGCTACCCCGCGCGGCTCATATCGCTCGAAGTCCCGCCGGCCGCGGGCACATAATTCTTCAGCGTGTAGTCCATTACCATGCGGTCCGCGCTGAATCGCCACCCCAGCGTCCGGATGGTCCGCTTCATCCGTTTGATCCAGCCTCGCGGCAGCCCGTCGCGGTCGCGGTTATAGAAGAGCGGGATCACTTCTTCGCGCAGCGCCTGATACAGGTCGTCGCCGTCACGCTTGTCGTGGACGTCCATGTTCGAATGCGTCCTGCCCGTGCCGATGGCGAAGCCGTTCAGGCCGTCGTACGCTTCGGCCCACCAGCCGTCCAGCACCGACAAATTCAATCCGCCGTTCAGCACCACTTTCTGTCCGCTCGTGCCTGACGCTTCGAGCGGACGTCGCGGGTTGTTCAGCCAGACATCGACCCCCTGCACCAGGTAGCGGCCCACGTTGATGTCGTAGTCTTCCACGAAAACGAACTTCTCGGAGAACTGGCGATCGCGCATCAGTTCGGCGATCTGCTGCAGCACGCGCTTGCCCGGCTCGTCCCGTGGATGTGCCTTGCCCGCAAAAACGAACTGCACGGGACGCTTCGGGTCGTTCACCATCGAGGCCAGCTTTTCGATATCCCGCAGAATCAGATTGGCGCGCTTATACGTAGCGAAGCGCCGTGCGAAGCCAATAGTCAAAGCATCAGGGCTCAACACGCCGCCGAGACGCTGAATCGTCTCCAGCGGATCGCGCCGCCGCGATGTTTGTTCCACCGCCCGCCGGCGCACGAAATCGAGCATGCGCGCTTTCAGGCTGAGGTGCGTCTCCCAGAGTTCGCCGTCGTCAACGCTGTCGATGCCGTCCCAGGTGCGCGGATCGCCGCTGTGTTCATGCCAGCCGGCCCCCAGATGGCGATCGTAAAGCCGGAACATCTGCGGTGCCAGCCACGTTGGAACATGGACGCCGTTGGTGATGTGGCCGATCGGAACCTGATCTTCCGTTCTGCCGTGATAGAGCCCCGTCCACATGGCGCGCGAGACTTCGCCATGCAGGGACGAGACCGCATTGGCGCGGCGCGAGAGCTTCAGCGCCACTACAGTCATGCAGAACCCTTCGTTATAATCCCCCGGATTCTCGCGCCCGAGCGACATCAGATGATCGTGCGAGATGCCAAGCGCTTCGCGCAGCGGCCCCAGATGTTCCTCGATCAGATCGGCGTGAAAGCGGTCGTGTCCGGCGGGCACCGGCGTATGCGTCGTAAACACCACTTCACGGGCCACCGCGGGGACGGCCTGCTGGAAGTTGAGGCCTTCTTCCGCCATGCGCGTGCGAATCGCCTCCAGCACCGCGAACCCGCTATGCCCTTCGTTCATGTGATAGACGCCCGGGGTGACTCCCATTGCCTTCAGGGCTCGCACTCCGCCCACGCCCAGCAGCAGCTCCTGGCGAATGCGCACGCGGCCGTCGCCGCCATAGAGTCGCGACGTGAGCTCGCGGTCTTCCGGCGCGTTTCCTTCCACGTTCGAATCGAGCAGCAGCAGATCGCACCGGCCGACCTTCACGCGCCAGACTTTGGCTCGTATGGAACCGCCGCGGGTTTCGATCTGGATCGCCACCGGCACGCCGTTCTTCCCGATCGCGGGCTCCATCGGCAATTGGTTGATATCGGTGAGCTGATATTCTTCCTGCTGCCAGCCGGTCGAATCGAGGCGCTGCCGGAAGTAGCCCTGGCCGTAAAAAAGCCCGATCCCGATCAGCGGAATATCGAGATCCGACGCGCTCTTGATGTGATCGCCTGCGAGCACGCCCAAACCGCCCGAATATACCGGTATCGATTCATGCAGTCCGAACTCGGCCGAGAAATAGGCCACCGGCCGTGGACGCAATGCGCCGGCATTCGATGCGCCCCAGGTCCGGTCGGCCTGCAGATACTCCTGCTGGCGGCGATACGCATAGTTAATCCGGCTGTGCAGCATCAACTCACTGGCGCGCCGCTCGATGTCTTTGAGCGGCATTTCCTGCAGCAGCGAGATCGGATTGTTATCCAGTTCGCGAAAACGCACCGGATCCAGCTCCCGGAAAAGGCTGACGCAATCGTGGTCCCAGCTCCACCAGAGATTGCGCGCGAGCGCCCAGAGCCTTTCCTGCGCGGGTGCGATGAAGCGGTCGAGCATGCGCGCTTCGCTGACCACGGGCGCCACCTGGGCGGCCGCTTCCATCAGCATGCCGATTTCTTCCGCCTCGAAAACACGCGCCTCCACGGTCTGCACCACCAGCACGCCCTGCAGCACGCCGCGATCGATCAGTGGCACTCCGAGGAACGACTGAAATTTTTCCTCCCCTGATTCCCCGAAATACTTGTACCGCGGATGCTGCGCGACCTTATCCACGGCAACCGGATGAACCTGTTCCGCCACCATGCCTGCCAGGCCTTCGTGAAGCGCAAGCCGAAGTGTGCCGATGCACTCTTTGCGCAGTCCCAGCGTGGCAGCGAGGACGAGGTTCGCGCGATCCGGCTCCAGCAGATACGCCGAACAAACGTCTGTGTGGAATCGCCGCGCAATCAGCGCCACCACATTCATCAGAGTTTCGGCGGGTTTACCGCCTTCCCTCGTCAGATTCCCCAGCTCCTCTAAAGTCAAAACGTAGTTTGCCGCTTTTGCCGCCGCGCTCATTGCCTCAAAGGCTCCCTGAAGTTTTCGTTGATTCCGCGGACTTGGCGGCTGGATGGACTGGAAACCCCAGTGTAAGGCCCCCACACCTGCGCCGCAAGCTCCGCCGTAACGTCTGTGTCGTTGGCCCGTGACCTGTCCGCTTCTGAAAACAAGCGGATGAAACGCTGCGGGTCGACTCGATCAGGCGTTTGCGCGCGATAATATCGTACGAAGAATATGCGTCGCACGTCCTGGATTTTCTTTATACTCGCTACCGGCTTCACTCTGAGCGCGCAGTATCAAAGCGGCTTGAAGGATGTCTGGGTGGAGCCGGGCAGCGGCGTGGTGTTGCCGGAGTTCGATGCCTCCGACAGCGTCGACGGAAAAATCGGCGTGCTCAACACCTCCGGCTCCGTGAATACGGAAGGCCATCCCTTCTTTAAAGCCTTGGGAACCAATGGGCGCGCGTGCGTCTCCTGTCACCAGCCGGCCTGGGGAATGAGTGTTTCGGCGGAAGGCCTGACCGACCGTTGGCACGAGACCGATGGCAAGGATCCCGTGTTCGCCGCGTTCGACGGCTCCAACTGCCCTTCGCTTCCGCAGGACAAGGAAAGCTCCCATTCGCTGCTGCTCAAACGCGGTCTTTTCCGCATTCCGCTGGCATGGCCGCCGCGGAACGCAGATGGTTCGGCGAAACCCGTCGAGTTCACCATCGAGGTCGTCCGCGATCTGG
>CAWBIS010000297.1:0-5368 GCA_963788485.1 Terriglobia bacterium | reverse complement strand
GTAGCGGGCCGCAGATGTGCCGGCACCACTCCGTAGACGGTGATGAAATAATTGCGCGAATACTCGTCCAGAGAAAGCTCGTAAAAGAAGACCATCGTGCAGGCGACGATCAGCAGAGTGGTGACGACAGGGGGGCTATAGGTGGGCCGGTCGTCGCGCAGCGGGAACATTCAGCGTGGGCCGACCCGGTTCAGAATTCCCGACAGCTCCCGGCGTGGAGCGCCGGACTGGATGAGGCGGTGCGCTTCTTCGATTGTTGCGATCCCGCCCCGAGCGCCGAAAGCGCTGCAGTTGAGCGCGGCCATGGCGTTGGAAAATTCGAGCGCATCGGCCATGGGCATCCGCTGCAAGACAGCATAACAAAATGCGCCATGGAACACGTCGCCGGCGCCGGTGGTATCGACACAGTTCACGACAAACCCGGGAGAATAGATGAACCGGCTGTCCAGTTCGCTCCAGGCGAGTGCCCCATGCGCCCCCAGCGTCATGCCCGCGACGGGTGTGCCCGATTGCCGCTGGATGGCGGCGAGGGCGTCGATCGGATCGGCGATTCCGGTCCATCGCGTGGGAAACTCGGAGCTCGAGATCAGGTAATCGACCAGAGGCAGAACGCGCTCAAAACCGGCATAAATCGTATCGACGTCCACGGTTACCGGAATCCCGCGGCTGCGCGCGATGCGCGCCGCGTGTTCCACTGCGGGGGTATCGTGCCCGTCGATGTGCAGGAGCCGTGCGCAGGCGATCTGATCTTCGGTGATTTCGCCGGGTGAAATGGTGAGGCAGTCGGGGCGGCTCCAGAAGACGGTTCGCTCGCCGGTGGAGGCGTCCACGATGATGTAGGCAGATTGGTTGGCGCAGTTCACGCGCTGCTGCACGTGCTCGATGTCAATCCCGGACTGGCGCAGGCTGTCCAGCTGGATGCGGCCGCGATAGTCGTCACCGACGGTGCCGATATATTTCGCGCGCAGACCCAGGCGGGCGCAGGTCACCATTGCCGTAGCCACCTGGCCGCCAACGGAATAGAACTCGCTGGTGAACGGAACTTTGCCGCCGTATGCCGGGAAGCGCGGCACGATGAGCATCGTATCGGTGGCATTCAGGCCCACGCCGACGACATCGAATTGTGACTCTCCGGAGCGCACGGGAGAAACAGTCGCGTCTACGATTTCCGCGGGAGCAGATTCTTCTGGAGCTTCCCCATGGCGTTGCGCGGCAGCTTTTCGACCGCGATGAATTCCCGCGGGATCTTGAATGACGCCAGTTTGGCGCGGCAGCGGGATTCGATCCCCGCCACGTCCAGTGGCGTTTCCAGTTCCGGCGCCGCGACTACATAAGCCACAGGCACTTCGCCCCGGACGCGGTCGGGGAAAGCCACTACCGCGGCTTCGGCGATCTCCGGTTGTTCCTGCAGGAACTCTTCGATCTCGCGTGGATAGATGTTGAAGCCGCCGGAAATAATCAGATCGCTTTTGCGGCCGGTGAGAGTAAAATACCCGTCGGGGGATCGGGTGGCCAGATCGCCTGTTTTGAAATAACCGTCGACGAACGCCTCGCGCGTGGCTTGTTCGCGTCTCCAGTAGCCCGCAAATACGTTCGGACCGCGCAGGTAAATTTCGCCGACCTCGCCATACGGGACCGGCCGCAGTTCGGGGTTCAGCAGCCGCGCGGATATTCCCGGCAGCGGGAAACCCACAGTGCCCGCACGTCTTTCGCCGGCATAGGGATTACTCATGTTCATCATCGTCTCGCTCATGCCGTAGCGTTCGAGAATCGTGTGCCCGTACAGCTCACGAAAATCTTCCAGCACCTGAGCCGGCAGCGGCGCGGAACCGCAAACGAAGAGTCGCATAAACGAACCGATTTGGCGCGCAGTGGCCGGATCGAAGCCGAGCAGCCGCACGTACATCGTCGGGACGCCAAAAAACAAAGTTGGGCGAAAATCGAGAAATTCCGCCGCCGCGGTCTGGTACTCAAAGCGCTCGAGCAACCGCATACGGCATCCGCCGATCAGCCAGGAGTGCAAGCCGTTGCCGAGGCCATGTACGTGGAACAGAGGCAGCGCCAGCAGGAATAAATCCCGGTCGGAGATCTGCCAGCAGGCGAGCAGGTTGACCGCGTTCGAAGCGAAGTTGTTGTGTGTCAGGACGGCGCCTTTCGATGTGCCCGTGGTGCCCGACGTGTAGATGATGCCCGCGGGCGTGTCCCCGTCGAGGTGAACTTCAGGCCGGAGATCTTCCATCGACTCGGCTTCGCGCGTGAGTTCAGCCGGAGACCACACGGGGATTGCGGCGGTGATTTCCGCGGCGATTACAGAATCGATCACCAGTGCGCGCGGCTCGGCGTCAGCGAGAATATGGGAGATTTCCCGGTCGCGATAGAGGATGTTGATGGGCACGAAAATCAGGCCCAGCTTCACGCAGGCGAGGTAAATATCGATCATCTCCACGCTGTTGGCGAGGTACACGCAAAGACGGTCGCCCGTCCGCAGACCACGGTGGGCCAGAAGGCGCGCGAGGCGATTACTGCGCGCGTCGATTTCGCCGAAGGTAAAGGCGCGGCCGCGAAACTCGAGCGCAACCGTGTCGCGGCGTCCTTTTAAAGAGAGATCAAACAGATGGCAGAGGTTCATCGGGGATTCTTCCCGAACGGTATCATGCGCCCCGACGCCATCCGGACGCATGCGATACTGCGGTTTCGCATGCGGAGAGTCTGGGTGCCGATTGTCGTGATGATGCTGCTGGCCGGGTGCCAGAAAAAGGAAGCAGCGGCGGGCCGGCTCACGGTGCTCATCGGCGCCACAACGATCGTTGCGCCGGGTGCGAAGCCCATCGAGGATTCGATCGTGGTGATTGCCGGCAGCAAAATCCGGTCGGTGGGCATGCGAAAAGACGTGCCGGTGCCGCAGGCGTCCGATCGCATCGATCTGACCGGCGCCTGGATCGTTCCGGCAAAGGGTGCGCGCATTGATGCCGGCGACACCGCGAACCTGATTATTCTGCGGCACGCTCCGAACGGCGACGAACCGGCCAGTCCGGCGGACATAACCTCGCGCATCGTGGCCGGGGACTTGCAGTTGCCAAAATAACGAAAATTGTTGACGATTTGCGAACCAGCCGTTTGGCCGGTGCGTAATCCCTCTGCATGAAGCTGCCTTTGTTGCTGGTCACCGCGCTATTGCTGGCCGGCTGCGACGCCGGGGAGTGGGACGATTTTCAGGTGGATTTCCATTATCAGTACGACGTACAGCCCGGGGGCCGGCTGGAGATCGACAATGCCAACGGCAGCGTTGAGATCGAGGGATGGGACCGGAACTCAGTGGAGATTTCGGGCGTGAAATTCGCCTCCAGCCGCCGCTCGCTTGACGCGGTTCACATCGACATCAGAAACGACCGGGATTCGATTGCAATCAGGACCAGCCGGCCTTCATTTCAGCGCGGCGGCGCACGCTACCGGATCCGCGTGCCACGCGGGATCGCGATTGACCGCGTCAATACGACTAACGGGCCCATTCTGCTGCGGAATCTGGAGGGGTACATGCAGGCGCATCTGCGCACGGTGAACGGCTCCATCGAGGCCGAGAATATTCATGGCGGGTTGGATGCGCAGACGGTGAACGGACGCATCGAGTTGCGCGATATCGACGGCGGCGTCACTCTGCGCACCTCAAACGGGCGCATCGACGCCGAGCGCATCCACGGAGCTTGCGAGGCGCATACGACGAATGGCGCGATCACGATCATGCTGGATCAGTCAGCGGATTCGCCGCTCAAGGCCACGACAACCAATGCGCCGATCGAGCTGACGTTTCGCGAAAGGCCGAGCGATGCGATCCGCGCCGAAACAACGAATGGCAGTATCACGCTGAGACTCCCCGGCGATTCGGGCGCCCATCTGCGGGCCGACTCCAGGCATGCGCCGATCACCACCGATTTTGAGGTGTCAGAGCACTTCGACGGGACTTTCCACGCGCACAATCACGTCGACGGGGTGCTTGGGCAAGGCGGACCCGAGATTCAGCTAGCCACGTCGAATGGCCACATCAAGATATTTAGAAGCCTGTAGTGCGGTATTCAGAAGCTCGTGGGCGCACTAGCGGCGGGCTTCGGTCTGATTTTCCGCGAGCAGCTTCTTCACCTTCGCCACGAATTCGTCGGTTTCCTGCTTGTAGAGTTCGCCGCTGCCGGGGCCTGGGAATCCGGCATGTGCGCCGCGCACGAGACCGTCGCGCCCGACGAAAAATGTGGTCGGCCACGCATCCCAATCCACTGCCTGGGTCAGCTTCGTTTTGGCCGAATCCGTCTCACCGCCCAACAGCACGGTGTAATGAATGCCGTATTCCTTGATAAACGCCCGCAGCCGCGTCGGATTCTGCAACTGGTCCGCCTCCTCGAACGACAGAGCCACGATCTCCAGTCCCTGGTCGTGATATTTGTCGTAGAGATGGGCTAGAAACGGCGCTTCGTCGTGGCAATTCGGGCACCAGCTGCCAGTGATGTTGATCAGCACGACCTTACCCTTGAATTGCGGATCGGTGTTGGAGACGATCCGGCCGTTGAGATCCGGGAAACTGAACGCGAATGGCGCATTCGGGTCCTTCACCGAAGTATGCTGATCGGCGTCGGTGGGTGCGGGCAGCCCCTCGGCGCGGGCCTCGGCCGGACGCACCGCCTTCATTTCGCTGAAACCGTGCATGCCGGCGAGGCTGACATCCAGACTGCCGTCGCTCGCGGGCTTCAGGATCAGGAGACCCGGACGGGCTCCGGAGAAATGGCTCAGGACGAACTTACCATCCTTATAGCTGCCGGTCAGGGTTCCGGTATCGCCATCGACGCGCAGGATTGCGCCGGAAACATTCGCGCCCGACTGGCGCAGAATCAGCCGCCAGGTTTTCTCGTTCTTCTTGCTGCTGTTGACGTTTTCGAGATCCCATTGGCCTGCAACCGAGGGCGCGGTTCCCGCCGACTCGGATTTCGCAGCGCTGGTCGCTTTGGTCGCCCGGATCGTATACATCTTCTTGAGCATGGGGCCGTATTCGCCTTCGAGCGTGCCATTCTTCACGGTGGCGGTCAGTTTCGCCAGATAGCTGTCGAAGTTGAGCGTCAGGACACCGTTTTCGAGTTTTCCACTACTCGAAATCTCGCGGTCGTCGCCATTGAAGAACCAGCCTTTGACGTTCGAGCCGTCCCCGGAGATTTCGAATTTGAACGGGATATCGTTCCCGTTGTACTGGATGACGGCGTCCCACAGGCCGGCCGCCGATTGCGCCCAGGCCGCGGGCGCCAGCAGAAGAAAAGTGGCTAACAGGGATTTCCGCATATTAGATAGAGAATAGGGCGCTCGGGCGGCCGAGTGATCTTTCCGACAATGA
>CAWBIS010000296.1:0-6699 GCA_963788485.1 Terriglobia bacterium | reverse complement strand
GCATCGCATCGAATCCATGCATTTGATAGAGGTCGATGTAATCGGTCCCCAGACGCCGCAGGCTCGCCTCGCACGCGACGATCAGATGATGCCGCGACGTGCCGCCCTCGTTCGGACCAGGCCCGGTCCGGAAGAAAGCCTTCGTGGCAATCAGCACCTGATCCCGCCGGCCTTTGACCGCCTCGCCCAGCACCTCCTCCGAACGCCCCGCCGAATAAGCATCCGCCGTGTCGAACAGATTCACGCCCGCTTCGATGCAAATATCGATCAGGCGTCGCGCTTCGTCCACTTCCGTCGCGCCCCAGGCCGACAGGAGTCCGCGGCCGCCAAACGTTCCTGTCCCGAACGAAAGCAAAGGCACCTGCAATCCCGACTTTCCAAGTTGTCGCAATTCCATGGGGCTTTGGATGCGCGCCAGGGCCGATCAGATCCGGTGGAATGATTTCAAAATGTCGCGCGTGCTGTACTGCAGCGCCACCGGGCGTCCGTGGGGGCAAGCCATCGGATAATCCGTCGCCGCGAGGGTTCGCAGCATCCATTCCATCTTGCGTTGATCCAGCGGCGTATTGATTTTGATCGCGGCCCGGCAGGCGATCGACGCGGCGATTCCCCGGCGCAGATCCGCCAGCGAAACGCTGCGCAGCTCATTCTCCGCGATTTCGAGAATCTCCAAAATCACCCGCTCCAGATCTCCCTGCCCCACCGCGGCCGGCGCGGCCTTCACTGCGATGGTCCGGTTGCCAAACGGCTCTGACTCAAACCCGGAGTGATGGAGCTCGTCCGCGATCCGCGCATATTCGATCTGCTGCTCCTGCGTCAGCTGAAGAATCACCGGCATCAATAGATGCTGCACCTCGACACGTCCCGACGCCTGCTGCGCCAGCACCTGTTCGAATAGAATCCGCTCATGCGCCACGTGCTGATCGATGATCCAGAGTCCATCCCTGCCCGCCGCAATGATGAAGCTGTTGTGCAGTTGCCCCAGCGGCCGAAGCTCGCCGATACGGGTCATGCTGTGCTCGGCGGGCAACGCGCCTTCCGGAAAACCGCCATGCGTATCCGGCACGCGCAGCCGCAGCGGTTCTTCTTTCTGCACCTCGGGCTTCACCCCGGGCTCTGTCAGCGGGATGGCGCCATTGCCGAAGTCGAAACGGCCGGCGGGCGGTGGAGGCGGATACAGTGTGTAGTCCGGCACCGTGGCCGGTAGCGAAGCTCCGCCCGTCTCATTCTGCAACATCTGCGAGAACTCCGAATAAGGCAGCACTCCGCCGGGCTGCGGATTCGCACCCGGCGTGAACGACGGCGCCGGCCGCGACAGCATCAGTTGCTCCCGCACGGCGTCACGCACGAAATCGTGCACCCACGATTGGTGCCGGAAGCGCACTTCCGTCTTCGAGGGATGGACGTTCACATCCACCTCGTCGCAGTCGCAATCGAGAAACAGCAGAGCGAACGGAAAACAGGCGGGCGGCATCAGGTTGTGATACGCGCTCGAAAGCGCATGCAGCAGCAATCGGTCGCGAATCAGTCGTCCATTGACGAAAACGAAAATCGAGTTGCGATTGTTCTTCTGCACCTGCGGACGCGATACGAAACCGCGCACCGTGAACGCGCGCGGCGCTTCTTCCGGATCCTCCATTTGAAGCACGCTGCTGCGCTTTCCGAGATCGATCAAATCGTCGAGTAACTGGCTGCCGAAGACTTGAAACACGCGCTCGCGCAACGTCTCGACCGGCGTTGCATGCAGCAGCGTAGCGCCGCCATTCCACAACTCAAACGTCTTGTTCGGATGCGCCAGGCTGTAATGGGTCACCAGCGATGCAATATGCCCGAGTTCCGTCTGTTCCGACCGCAGGAATTTCTTTCGCGCCGGAACGTTGAAGAACAGATCGCGCACCGCGATCGTGGTCCCGCCCCCACGCGCGATCTCGTCGCAGTTCAGGATCCTGCCGCCCGCGATCTCGACCCGTGTGCCCGTCTGCTCGTCCATCGAACGGGTTTCGAGCAGCAGCCGCGATACCGACGCAATCGACGGTAGCGCTTCGCCGCGGAACCCGAGCGTGGCGATCGAAAGCAGATCTTTGACGTCGTGGAGCTTACTCGTGGCGTGTCGTTCGAAGGCCAACAGAGCGTCGTCCCGCAGCATCCCGACGCCGTCGTCGGCGATACGGATCAGCCGCCGGCCGCCGTTTTCGATCTCAACGCGAATGCTTGTCGCACCCGCATCGAGGGAGTTCTCGAGCAGCTCTTTAACGACGGACGCCGGCCGCTCCACGACCTCGCCCGCCGCAATCTTGTTCGCGACGTGGTCCGAAAGGACCCGGATGCGGCCCACAACCTTACTCTACTTGCTCGTGTCTTTATTTACTCGTGCCTTTACTTACTCGTGCCTTTACTTGGTCGTGTCGACGCCGTGCTTCTTGAGTTCTTCCGAATAGTAGCGCTTCTGCAGGATGTCCCACTCTTCGCTGCCCTCGGGAATATCGCGCTTCATCGAACGCACCTTGTCGCGCGCGGCGCGATCGGCCCGCTCTTCCACCTGCAGAATTTCCGTGAACGCCTTCACGATTTCCAGCCGTCCTTCGTTTTCGTCTTTCTTCCGGAACCGCAGGTCATGCGATTTCTTCAGCGCGACGATCAATTTGTGCGAAATGTCCGTAATTTTGTCCCGCGAGAGCTTCATCGCGTCGCCCGTGTCGCGGCCCGACGCGCGCACGATCTTCCGCTGCTGCACCAGCGTGTTCTTCGCCTTGCGAAACATCTCCTGGTAGCTGACGCCCTCGCGGCGCATATAGTCGCTGTATTGCTCGAGGATGTCGCGCACTTCGTCGTTCAGGCGATCTTCGGCGTCCAGTTCGTCCGAGATCAGGTTGTTGACCAGCTCGGCTACTTTTTCCGGTGCAGGCGTCTCGATCGTGCCCGCCGTGAGACGCCGAACGATTTGACGAGATAGATATGTGACGAAATCCCTGGGAAGCAGCATCAATAGATCTTCGTCAGTGTATCATCGCGCCGCCGCCGAACGGCCGGCACTCGTGCGTCGTAACCCTTTTTCTCTTCGCAGGTTAGATCCCGCTGCGCCGTCCTCATGCTATATTCATTAAGGTCTTTTCATATGATGACGTCGTTTGCCGCTCCAAGCGGTACGGAACGGCTCAAAGTGGCGCGGGAAGCGGGGTTAGGTCCGGAGCTCCTCATCAGGGCGTTTCGTCTGATGCAAACGTCACGGAGCCTCGATGATCGCGAGATATTGCTCCAGCGGCAGCAGAAGATCTTCTTCCAGATCAGCGGCGCGGGTCATGAGGCGATCCAGGTCGCGGCTGGCCTGGTGTCAAAGCCTGGTTACGATTGGTTCTATCCTTATTACCGCGATCGCGCCCTTTGTTTGACGCTGGGGATGACGCCTGCCGACATGCTCCTGCAGGCTTTGGGGGCGGCTTCCGACCCCTCTTCGGGCGGGCGCCAGATGCCCTCGCACTGGACCGATCCGGCGAAAAACATCGTCACCAGCTCCTCGGCCACCGGCACCCAGTTCGTCCAGGCGGTCGGCTGCGCGGCAGGTTGCAGGGCGCTTTATCCCGGCGAAGATCGTCTGGTTCTCGCCAGTTCCGGCGAAGGCGCCACCAGCGAAGGCGAGTTCTGGGAATCGGTCAATCAGGCGTGCCTGTACCGCTTGCCGGTGCTGTTTCTCATACAGGACAACGGCTATGCGATCTCCGTACCTGTGGAACGGCAGACTCCCGGCGGCTCCATATCGAAACTGCTCGCCGGCTTTCCCGATATCCTGACCATCGAAGTCGACGGCACCGATCTCATCGCGTCTTATAAAGCCACCAGCACCGCGGCGGCATGGTGTCGTGGAGGGCATGGGCCCGCGCTCGTCCACGCGCATTGCACGCGGCCCTACTCACATTCCTTCAGCGATGAGGAGCGTTCCTATAAGACGAAGCACGAGCGCGAGGAAGAAGCCCTGCGCGACCCGCTGGTCAATTTCCCCAAGTTCCTGGTCGAAGAAGGAATTATCGAGTCGCACGACCTCGAACATCTCGTGCGTGAAATTCGTCACGAAATTCTCGAAGACACGCATCGCGTTTTGAAAGCCCCGCCTCCCGATCCGTCTACCGCGCTACTTCATCTCTATTCGGAGACCGTCGATCCCACATCCTCCGAATTCGAAGTTCAGGCGCAGCCGGAGGGCGAGCCGAAGACGATGCTGGACAGCATTAATCTCACGCTGAAAGATGAGATGCGGCGCAACGAGCGCATCATCGTGTTCGGCGAAGACGTCGCCGATTGCAGCCGCGAGGATCATTTGCCCGAGGTCAAGGGCAAAGGCGGAGTTTTTGGCGTGACCGCCGGCCTGCAGCGCGATTTCGGCGGCAAGCGCGTCTACAATTCGCCGATTGCGGAGGCGTCGATTGTCGGTCGCGCCATCGGCATGGCGACGGTAGGACTGAAGCCGATCGCGGAGATTCAGTTCTTCGATTACATCTGGCCGGCGATGATGCAGATCCGCGACGAACTGGCCTCGATGCGCTGGCGCTCGAATGGGCATTTTGCCGCGCCGCTGGTTTTGCGCGTGCCGATTGGCGGCTATTTAAAGGGCGGTGCGATCTATCACAGCCAGTGCGGCGAAGTGGTTTTCACTCATTTGCCGGGTCTGCGGGTAGTCTTCCCCTCAAACGCGGAGGACGCCGCCGGGTTGCTGCGAACGGCTATTCGCTGCGACGACCCCGTGCTGTTTCTGGAGCACAAGAAGCTCTATCGCGAAATGTACAATCGCGTGCCATATCCGGGAGCCGATTTCACCATTCCCTTCGGCAAGGCGAAGGTCGTGAAAGAGGGGAACTCGCTTACGATCATTACCTACGGCGCGCTGGTGCAGAAATCCCTGCTCGCCGCTCAGGAAGTGGAGCGACACCATGGTGACGCAAGCGTCGAGGTAATCGACTTGCGGACGCTGTCCCCATACGACTGGGAAGCGATCAGAACGAGCGTGGAAAAAACCAGTCGCGTGATCGTCGCGCACGAAGACACGCTGAGCTTCGGCTATGGCGCGGAGATCGCCGCGCGCATCGCCGACGAGTTGTTCACTCATCTGGATGCGCCGGTGAAACGCGTGGCCGCGATGGACACCTGGGTCGGCTACCACCCGCAACTCGAAGCCAGAATCCTGCCCCAGACGGATGATCTGGTGAAAACGATCGACGAACTACTGGCTTTCTGAAAACAGTTTTTCAGAAACTGCGGCCTCACCCTCTCACGGCCAGTGCAGCCTTCACCCTTTCCGGTGTGAACGGACTTTGCCTCAACCTGGCGCCGGTGGCATCGAAAATCGCGTTGCCGATCGCTGCTGCGACAACCGTAATCGACGTCTCTCCAGCCCCGGTCGCCTCCTCGTCCGGCCGATTGATCAACACCGTCTCGATCTTCGGCACATCGAATCCCAGTGGCAAACTATGATACGTGCGCCAATCGATCGAAGTCACCTTCTGGTCGTCCCATGTGACTTCTTCGCCCAGCACCCGGCTCATGCCCTGCAGCGCACCGCCTTCGAGCTGGTTGCGGAGCCCGTCCGGATTCGAAATCGGCCCGCAATCGTTGCTCACCACCATCCGCTTCACCGCGACCTTGCCTGAATCCTGATCCACCTCGGCTTCAACCACCATCGCGGCGTACCCGTTATTCCCCTCATACGCGACGCAGGCGATTCCGCGGCCTCTGGCAATTCCAGTCCGCGGATTCTGCGGCTTGGGCGACGGACGCGTATCCCACTTCGCCGCCTTCGCCGCTTCCACCACCATCTCGCGTAAACGCGGGTCGGCCAGATGACGCAGCCGATATTCGACCGGATCGGATTTGACTTTCGCAGCCAGTTCGTCCATAAAACTCTCATGCGCGAAGGTATTCTGCAGCCTGGAGGGTGATCGAAGCGGCCCCGTCCAGAAGGGCGAGACAACATTGTGAACGAGCACGCGCTCGCTCCGCACAACACCCGCGCCCCGGTTGATCTCATCGACGCGTCCCGCCAGATAAGACGGAACCCCGTTGCTGTTGTTGTTGAAACGCCGCGGCGCCGCCGCGGGCGAGAGCGGGGTAAATGCGTCCGGTTCGAACCCCGCGAGAAATCCGGTAATCACATTGCCCGGCCGGCCGGTTCCGGGCCGATTGCCCAACCCGGGGCTCCATGCTTCGTGGGCCCAGGCGATGATGTTGCCCTGCGCGTCCAGGCCCGCGCGTTCATCCATGAGGAACGCGTTGCCGTAGTTCTCCCATGCCATTTCGTCCTTCCGTGTCAATTGCACGCGCACCGGTTTGCCCACGGACTGCGACAACAGCGCCGCATCGTAGGTCACCGTATCGGCACCATTCAATCCATAACAACCGGACCCGCGGCGGAAGATTACATGCACGTTCTCCGGCTTCAATCCGAGAACCATCGCGGCGGTGCTCTTCTGGTACCAGACCGCCTGCGTGGGAGACCAGATCGTAGCCTTATCGCCTTGGACATCGGCAACCGCGCACGAACTGCCCACCGAACCGTGCATCTGGTATGGATGAAAATAGGTCGCCTTCATGATCGTCGCGGCTTGCGCAAGCTTCTGATCCACGTCCTTCGAATCCACCAGCAGCGTGTCGCGCGTGGGTTTCTGATTCCGCAAATGATCGCCGAAATCGGCCTGTGGCGGCAATACATTC
>CAWBIS010000295.1:0-62750 GCA_963788485.1 Terriglobia bacterium | reverse complement strand
ATTGATGGGCGTACTAGATTGGCAAAACGGCACACGGTTGTTGTCGCCACAGATGGCTATTTTGATGAAGTTCTGCCGGACTGGTCTGGATTTAAGAAAAACGAGCGCACGGATCGCCTTTTCGAAGTAATCGCTGAGTACGTTGAGGAGATGTTTCGACGCCTGTCCAAAGACCGCATTCAAGACACCGCAGATACGGTGTTCCGTGAACATCGCACTGATATTGAGAACCTTCAGCCGATGGCCCGGATGGAAGTGGCGGATTTCGTGGAAAAATACACGGCCAAGGAACCGACGGTCCAGCCAGAAGCTCTCTCGGCGGCAGTACGAGCAATCATTGAAATGGAGAAGACTCGTAGCGGGGCGGCTCTTCTCGAAAAGATCGCGAAGCTTTCCGACGAGGACATTGACGGGCTCAATAGCCTTCTGGATAGTTGGAGCGTCCGCGATGCGGCCACGGTGCTTGAGGAAATTGATCGCCGCTTGATTGTGGCTGAGGCACTTTCCCGCTTCTCGGCAGACAAAAAAGCGGATGAGCTCCACACACTGCACCCACTCGTTACCGAGTCCCGTTGGCTCTTCGGCCCGGAATTTGACTCGCCAGAATACACGGCCAATGTCTCCCTGACAACTGCGATGCGGGATATCTTCAACAAGCGAGCCGGTGATAGCGCATTTCTCAATCCGCGGAAGAGACCGGATCTTTTGGTACTGGCCGATTCGACGATTTCGAGCGTAGCGACCGAGCAACTCGATGACAGCGGTCTCGCCTCAATGAAGCAGATTCTCCTGATTGAACTGAAACGAGGGGATTCCGAACTCACACGGGAAAACGTGAACCAGGCATGTAATTACGTCGAGGATCTTTTGGCGTCCGGGCTCATTGACGGATTCCCAATCATCCGGGCGTTTGTAGTGGGCCACCGAGTGAACGATAAGGTACAACTGGTCAGAAAGATCGGCGAGAACCCCGAACATCGAGTTTGCGTCACCACTTTCACTCAACTGGTGCGAACTGCAAATCAACGATTGTTTAAATTGAAGGACCAGCTTTCCTCCAGGTACGACGAGCTAAAGACACCTGAAATAATGCGTAAGGTGTTCTCCGAACCCCTGCAGTACTCATTCCAGGTTGACGTACAGATGAAGCCTGTCGAGCCTGAGACTACCACTGGAAAGGAAGTTTCAGCTCCATAACCAAGTTTGCGAACGATGCTCGCGCGGCGGGTCAGTGTGGGAAACGGGTCTTGACCCAACTCAGCCCCAGTAACGCGACCAATATCGGTTCGGACATCGGATCGAGCTTCAGTGTCGGCGAATATATGATGAATGCGTGCAAATCTTCTGCATCGAAGACCCCCACGACAACCGCTTCCCTTTCGGTCGAGAAGTCTTCGAAAATCGACTGGTTCTCTACCATGGAACATGGAGCACTTACTGCGCACAGATCCAATCAGTGGGTCTTCAATCAGCTAATCGCACGCTAGAACTAAGCGCGTTCATCGCCATTTCCGACGCAATGAGTGCGGTCGGCTGCCCTTCCTTTTTCTCTGGAGTCACAGAAGGACCCTATGCACAACCATTCTCGGCGCGTGAAGTTTTCTTTACCCCGAGCTTTTGGGGAGCAAGAGCGTACGCAACCGACAAAGGCGGGGAGCTTGTCAGAAAGACAATCGAAGGTGCGGATTGGTTCGAACAGATCTGCATTAATCCCGAAGCCCGTACCAGCCTCATCAATCGCTGGAAACAAGGATTGAAGGACCAACCTGATCATGCTCCGACGCAAGCGGCCGTTGCTGTCCTGGAGAATGCGAACCGGCTCGAGGAGCTTGTAGCCAGTGTGAGGAGAGCGAGAAACAGCCTGTTGGAGCCGACCAAGGGAGGGTATCCGGTGGTATATGGAGTCCGAGTCGATCCGGAATGGTTCGGGGAGAAATGGGCAGCGTATCTTCATGGTTGGCACAAGCTTGGAAGGGGCAGGGGAGAACTTAAATGCAGAAATGCAGAGGAATAGTCATTGCGCCGGACAGGTTGGTTGCACGAGCCGACTTTCCTAATGGAACAGACTCGCATTTCGATCCAACTCACACCAAGTGGAACGACATCGAAGAAATCGTGTAAGGAACTTCCCGGCCCACTCCGATCACGGGAGCCTACAATGGTCGGGAATGCGTATCGATCTCCGCGTGCACCGTAAGCTGTATCATTCTCTCTATTGCGATGTGTTCGCTGCGGACGACCGCGTTTATAAGCTGTACAAAACTTCCATCGATCCACATTTGAACGAACGGGCTCTGACGCTTTTCGAAGCACAGTCCGATGCTTACACCCGCGCAGCTGCAAGTGACACATTCAAAAAGCATACGGCGGAGTATTTCGGCCAATGCGCAATCGAAAGTGTCGTGGATGCTGAGGGTAAGGATATCAGCGGCCAATACTCGTTGGAATCTTGTTATTCGGTCGAACTGCTCCACGGGCCTGAAGCAAAGGTCAACGAGCCGCAAATACTTGACAACTTTCCATATGTAACCGAAATGCGAAAGCGCTTCAGCAACTATGGAATCGACACAGGAGATTCCAGCGTCTTCTCGTACGCGGACCCGGAGGGGTTCAAATTCATCGATATCACGACCACAAATTTTTAGTTCATGATCGAACGCTACACGATACAATTCGGCCCGGCGGGCAGCCAGAAGGAACTGGAGAAGGCGTTGCATCAGGATGGCAAGACGGCGGTGCATTCGCAGTTCAACGAGATGAAGGCGCGAGTCGAGTTTGTGAGAACGCTACCAATCCGCGCTTAGCCAGCATTGTTCGATCTCTGACCGAAGACCGCTTCTACGGCAGTTTTTTTGATTCGAATATCGGCAGGAAAGCTAGTCCCCAACCCGTGGAAGGCATACCTAACGCATCCGGCAGTAAATATAAATGCATTTAGTACTGCCTTCGTCGCGTTGACTTCCGAGTCCTTGCTTTTCCAAAATTTGAAAAAATCATAGCATCCGTTTGGACTGGTCCCCATTTTTGAGACAAACAGTTAAGACTCATTTTTTCAGCGAATGGAGAATTGAGTCATGGGATTGTCACGCAGGCAGTTCACACAGGAGTTTAAGCTGGCCGCCGTCCGGCGGCTGGAACAAGGGGTATCGATTGCCGAGGTGGCGCGCGGGCTGGAAGTGAACCCGAACGTGCTGCACCGGTGGCGCCGGGAATTCCGCCAGGGCCCGGGCAACGCGTTTCCAGGAAACGGAAAACAGCGCTGGTCCGAAGGCCGGGTGGCGGAGCTGGAGCGAAAGGTGGGCCAGCAGGCGCTGGAAATCGATTTTTTGAAGGGGTGCTTGCAGCACATCGAGGAGCAGCGGATGTTGCAGGCACTGACTGGAAATCCGCAGTCTTCGGGAAGGTCAAAGAAGAAGTGACGGTCGGCGCTGGACTCACGATCAAGCGGATGGTGAAGTTGGCCGGGGTTAGCCGGGCCAGCTACTATCGCTTTGACGAGAAGGCGGAATCAGGCGATCCCGACATGGATCCCTTCGCGCAGCGAAAGGCGATTGACCACGTTTACGCGCACCTCGCAATGGGGAGCGAAGCGCAAGCGTTCGTCACTGCGTTCTATAGAGCCGACACGCCCCAGAAGAGGAGCCAGACACAAACCGTGAGTATCGACGTGAAGTCCGTTCTCCCCAACAGCAATCGAACTTACGAGATCGAGTGGATCGAGACGACTCACGATTTGAGCGGCGGAATCCTGGCCACAGATCACTGGAAGGGTTCTTTCACAATCGCTATCAACCCTCCGACGGAGGAACGGTTGATGCGCATCAACCCGCTCGGGATTTACATCACGGATGCAGCGTGGACCAAGGTTCTTTAGTTTTTTGCCTCGAAAGGAATCAAACGTTATGTCGCGAATACGGTTTGTTGTTTCAATGCTTTTGGCAAGAGCGCTGTTTGGTCAAGCCAGTCCGGCAGGGCCCGAAAGAGCACCGGAGAATTCGGTGGTCCGGGCACAACGGACGCCAGCCAACCCGGCCAGTGAATCCCCGCAGACTGGTACTTTTGTCGATCAGTTCGACTTCGGCGCTAATGTCCGGGCGCTGGCAAACTCAATGCAACCATCGCCCGAGGTCGGCGTTCCAGCGGCTGCGGCCCACGGCCAGCCCGCGGTGCCACCCGGTTACCACGCGCCAAGGGATGTGACGCTGTCTCCTACGGCGCAGCAAGCCGTTGAGTTCAGTGCGTCCTGGCGCGCCCAGCAAAATGGAGCCGCGCCGGGACCGGACGGCCGTGTGTTGTTCGCTTTCGGAGCCGGCCTGCCAACCGTTGTGTGCGCACCGTTGCGCGTTTGCCTGATCGAACTACAACCGGGAGAAAAACTTGTCGGCGAACCGCAGATCGGCGATTCTGTCCGTTGGAACGTTGCCCCTGCCACTTACGGCAAAGGCGACGAGAGTACCGCAATGCTGGTGCTGAAGCCGCAGATGCCTGGCCTGGACACAAACCTCCTGATCACGACCGATCGCAGGGCCTACTACGTCCGGCTCGTGTCCAAGGCGGAAGACTACGTTTCGCGAGTAGCATTCGTTTACAACGACGACGATGGCGGCAAGAAATGGAAAGAGCATTTCGCCGAGCAGAAGCGGGAAGAACTGGTGACAGCTCGTGATGCGCAGGCGCAGCCCGGACTTCTGTTGGCCGTTGAGCACCTGCATTTCGATTATCAGATCAAAGGGGGCGACGAAAACATTCGCCCGCAACGCGTGTTTGACGACGGGTCGAAAACCTACATTCAGATGTCGGCGAATGTCGCGAACCGCGAGGCGCCCGTCCTCGTGGTCGTGGGATCGGACGGCAAGGGCGAGGTCGTGAACTACCGGATGAGAGATCAGATGTACATCGTCGACCGCCTGTTCGAGCGCGCGCAACTCGTGCTGGGTTCCGGCAAGAAGGCGCAGAAAGTGGAGATCAGCCGTGACCACCGAGGGTAAACCTCCCGATGCGACAGGGGATGTGAAGGCGTCGCCCGAGCCTATTCGTATGACCGCCTCGCCCAGCGGAATCGACCTGCGGCCCCAGCCCGAGAAGTCGCCACGGATCAGCGGTCGAGCCGCCGGGCTAATCGTTCTGACTGGAGTGGCGGTGCTTGGTGTTTTCGTGTACGGCGGATTGAGGCGGGAACACCAGGAAGCTGCGGCCGCAGAAGGGAGTCCGTACAAGAAGGTTGAGCCTGCGCGACCAGACGAGGTTCAGGAGGCTTTGAGCCCGAGTGCCTCTGCTGCCGCACGCGCAAATGCGAGGCCCGGAATCCTGCCC
Source organism: Terriglobia bacterium (assembly GCA_963788485.1). GTDB lineage: Bacteria > Acidobacteriota > Terriglobia > Bryobacterales > Bryobacteraceae > BOG-234. The sequence goes on along the minus strand of CAWBIS010000295.1, from coordinate 57,437 downwards.
GCTGCGCCCGACGATGCAACCCAAGTGCAGCAAGCGGGTGCCGACCTGCCGACCGAGCGAATAGTGGTGCGTCGCGCGCAGGCGTCAAAGCCGGTACCACCTCCGGTCACTCAGCCATTGGCAATTCATGAACCGACTCCGGAAGAGAGGGCGTTAGCGGCGGCATATCTGGCGGAACAGCAGGCTCGAATCGCTCCTACCGGAATTCGGGCCGAATCCACCGCGGCGAATCGTCAGGCCACATCGGGTATTGGTGTTGGGATTCCAACTCCTGATAACGCCGCACCTCAGTTGGCAGCCCTCGCGCGCGCTCTGGGTGTTGGGAATCCTGCTAGTGGCGGGCCGGTTGCCTCAACCCCAGCAAACGGCAACAGCGAATATGACGGCCAGAATCTCCAGCCGCAAAAGGAAGCGTTCTTCGAAAGGGCCAGAATGGGGAACGCCGTCGGCGAATACCTCAAGTACACCCGCGAAGCTCCGCTCTCACGTTTTGAGATTAAAGCCGGATGGGAAATCCCAGCGGCTTTGGAGCAGGGCCTGAATTCAGACCTCCCAGGCGAATTGAAGGCGCTCGTGATGTCTAACGTGTACGACACCGCAACCGGCCAATACCTCCTGATACCGCAAGGGGCTCGACTCGTTGGCGAATACAATTCGCGCGTCGCCTTCGGGCAGAACGGAGTACAGGTTGCATGGCACCGGGTCATTTTTCCCGATGGATCGGCCATCGACCTGAACGGCATGGAGGGTTTGGACGCACAGGGCAACGCGGGCCTTCGAGACAAAGTGGACCATCATTACAGGCAATTGTTCGGCGTCGCGGTTCTAACGACGATGTTCGATGCGGCGCTCGCCGTGACGCAAAGCCGGCAACAGAGTGTTCTTCTGTACCCGAGCCCCACCCAGGAAACGGAGGGCGCCGCGGGACGAGAGGTGAGCCAACTGGGCACGCAGACCGCACGGAAGAATCTAAACGTTCAGCCGACGATCAAGATCCCGCCTGGATACAAATTCACGGTCAGGGTGAATCGGGACGTTCTCTTTGAAGAGCCATACCGCCCGCTGCAACCGGTCGGAAATGACGGGTCCGCCCTCGCGCGAGATGTGCGGGAATCCCGGTAGGGGGAATTCATGAGTGCGGAAGTAAGAGAACAAATTCTCCGGATGATCGAAGGGAGTCATTCCAGACCTTCAGCGGTTGAGTTCGAAATGGCCTATCAGGCGCGCGTCGCGATCGACCGCATCCGCTTCGCGATCAAGCACATTGAGCAATTTGGTCCATCAAGGGATCAAACCCGCGAAGCCGGCGTGCAGTTGCTTGACGCTCTGGAACGACTCGAAATTGTCGACCGGCGGTTTCAGACGCGCTCGCGAACCGGGGAATCCAGATCTATCGCAGCCGTTGCTGGTTTGGCCGTGAACGGAGAAAGAGAGAAGCGAGCGAGAGACCACGAATAGATTGGTCCACGGTTCCCGGAGGCTCCGTAACACGGAGCAGATTACTCGGAGAGTTAAGACTGCCGAGAACCCGGATGCGATCCAGCGAACAGCGAGCGAGATACCGTCCGATTTGCACTATCAAAGCTTGGTGTATGAAATGGCTGATCGAGTAATAGCCGTCGAAAAGCACTATACGATCAACGAGCTTTCCGACCTGCTGAAAATGAGCTTCAGCACGGTGCGGCTCCTAATTAAAGATGAGCCGGGCGTTTTGAAGTTTCAGACGAGCAAGCGCTGTGCTTCGAAACGCACCCGGACCATGTACCGGATACCCGAGAGCGTACTCCAGCGAATCATTCGCCGCTGTACGAACCCGGAGAAGTATCAAGCAGCCACGAGTCGCAGTATCTAAAATTCCCTTTAAGAATTCAGACGATCAACCGTTGACGTCTGGCACCACAACTCAGCTTGGAAATTAAGTATCCCCAAGCAGCTTCCGTACGCGCTCCCGAGCAGTGACGCCGGCAGGTCCCCCTTTCATCGACGGCTGCGCCCACTCGCGCACCTTATTGAAGCGTATCCGGTGCTCGATGGGTTTTCGAATGACCGTTACGCAGAATTCCGTCATCGGTCCAGGCGCGGCCGACATCATCTCGCCTTGGCGGAATTCAGCCACCGCCAGCGCGACGGCTTCATAGAGAGATTCCGCCTCGACTTCGACGGCGTGGTCCAAACCCTCGGGGTCCAAATATGAGACGCGGCAACGCGAGATACCCATCGGTCGCGATTATATCGCAATTTCGCCTTTTATTCGCCTATGCCAGCCGCATCGGTAGTAGTTGATCGCGGCGATCAGGCCGCGCCAGAACGCCGCATCCGAACGACGGTTGACTTCCGGATGGGAACCTTCCCTTGTTTGGCCCACGACTCTATGACCGACTGATTCAGGCTCGCTTGGCGCGCACGAACCCATGGCATGTAATGTTTCTCCGTGATGCGGACGGACGAATGGCCCAGGATTGTCGATACCTCTTCGAGTCGCATACCGGCCAAAAGGGATTCGACAGCGAAGGTATCGCGCAGCATGTGCGGGTGGCAGCGCTTCGGCTGGCCGCCGGGTTCTTTGAGCGCTGTAAGCCTGAACAATTTCCCGTAACTGCGTTGCCAGTTGGAAACGATTGTTTTGGGAAGTCCGGCGCCGGTCCAGAAGAAATACTTGTCGTTCGTGTTGCCTTTCTGGCTCGCGGGAATGGTGCGCAGCGCTTCGGCTACATCCGGAGGAATCGGACAATAAACCGGATCGCCTGTCTTCTTCTGGTAAACCATCACCGACCAGATGTCCGTCGCAGGATCGTGGGAGAGACGGTTGCGTTCGAGCGTGACCGCATCGCGGATTCGCAGACCCGTCCATCGCATAAGTTCTGTGAGTGCACGAATGCGATCACCCCCCGTGAGCAGCGAATTGTGTTTGTCGATGCTCGGCCGGTCACTGTATAGATATGTCGCATCGATCACGGCCTTGTACTCGCGGGGTTGAAAGTATCCGGTCTGGGTGACCTTTACTTGTATGCGCCCGAGACCGCGGGTGATGTCGGAAGCGTAGTTTCGCGGCAACCATCCGGCGCGCTCGCAAAACCAGAAGAAGCCGATCACTTGCCCTTGGCGCTTCTGGCGCACCAGGGAATTCACTTTCCATGTCGCGCGCCAATCGCGGATGGTGTTCAAATCGAGCTCTTCGAGAAAGCGGATTCCCTTCTGATCGCAGAAGCGAAGCAAACTCGTCGCTTGAGACGGGACCAGACCCGCCGGGTTTTTCGGGTCACGCGCCGTCCGGCGCTCGAAGATCGTGGCTTTTTTCTGGAGGGTGGACTCCGAGTTTCCCCGGTCCTGCGAGTCGGCCATAAATGCCGCAACTGCTTTTTCGACTGTGATTGCGCCGGACTCCTCCGGTACCTCCGGCAGAGGAGAGGGGATGGTTGCGTACTGCGCCGGACGAGCGATGATCCCAGTCCGCTCCCATTCAAGCGCGAGCGCTCGGGCTGCTTCGAGATCACGTGCTTTTTCAGGGGGCAGAAACTTGGCTGTGGACAGGCGAACGCGTGAACCGTTCACCGTGCCGATGATCAGAACCGGGCACTTAGCACCTTTACCGGCGCAGGAGCGGTGGTCCCATTCAGGCCGAGTGCATGGTGCTTGGTGTCGGCGTTGGACGTTGAGCATCCGGGGTACAGCTTTCTGTACCCCATTCTAACCGGGCTGTCACGATTTGTCACGGTCGGGAGTGCCAATTGACCGTAAGTTATTGATTCTAATATGGTGGAGGCGGGGGGAGTCGAACCCCCGTCCGAAAAAGCCCGAAATGAAGAGCCTACGTGCGTAGCGCGGTTCTTTTGATTCGGTCGGCGCATCGGAACCGGCAAAAGCAGCGCCACACCTAATCCGATTGATCTCGGGTCTCGGCTACGGATCGAAGCCTGCTCCCTATCCCGCTGAATGGCGCTCACTGACCAGCCCGCGGGCTGACCGGCCGGAGCGACGCTCACTTAACTTTAATTAAGCAGCGTATGCAAACTGCATGTTATTGGCAGTTTTGTTTTTCCGATCGTTTTACGGGAGCTCGGAACCCGGCACGCCTCTCCATCGCGATTCAATCCCGTCGAATCCGTTGCGCCCCCAAGACGCCAATCCGATTTTAACATTCGCCGGCTTGTATGGCGATGACAACGTCGAATGGTCTCGACCGGTGAATTCGTTTATCCTGAACCAGAAGCATGCCAGTTGTTGCCCACATCGAAAAACACTTCACTGCCAGCGACACCGTCCGCGACGTGGTCATCGGGATGTCCGATGGATTGACCGTGCCTTTTGCACTCGCCGCCGGGTTGTCGGGGGCGCAGGTCGGAACTTCGGTCGTCGTGCTGGCCGGACTGGCCGAAATTGCCGCGGGTTCCATCGCCATGGGCCTCGGAGGATTTCTTGCCGCCCGCACCGATCAGGAGCATTATCGGAGCGAGCGGCAACGCGAAATCCGGGAATCGCGCGAGATCCCGCAGCAGGAGGCAGCCGAGGTGGCACAAGTCTTCGAAGGCTGGGGACTGTCGCCCGCGCAGATTGATCCGATTGTCGCCGCCATCACTTCGGATGAGACCCGTTGGGTCGATTTCATGATGCGCTTCGAACTGGGCCTCGAGGAACCGCACCCCCAGCGCGCCCTTCGCAGCGCGTCGACCATCGGAGTTTCGTATATCGCCGGCGGATTCATCCCACTTGCGCCTTACTTTTTCCTGCGCGATTTGCGTGTCGGGCTCGCGGCATCCGTTGCTGTCACACTCACCGCCCTGTTCGTTTTCGGCTGCATCAAAGCCCGTTTTACCGGGATCGCTTTGTGGCGCGGCGGTTTTCAGACCACCCTGATCGGCGGGCTTGCGGCGGCGGCGGCCTTTGGTATCGCCCGACTTTTTCGGTAACTGGATTTAAGTTGCATTGCGCACGTTCCCGCCTCCCGGTAGACTGAAACCTGGCAGTTCATCACGCAATCTCTCGAATTTATAACCAATAACCAAATGGAGGCCGCTTGAAATGAGCATGTGGAATAAACGAGAAGAACCTCCGGCGCCGCGCCCGGCCAGTGCGCCGCCGGCGCCCGCACCCGTATCCGCACCAGAAATAAAAAAGGAGCCCACACCAGTGTCATCAACACCTTACCGGACGCCCGAGCCAGAGCCGCGAAATACCGCAATGATAGGAAAATCGGTCAAAGTTATCGGTCAGATCTTCACCAAGGAAGACCTTTACGTCGATGGAGACATCGAAGGAACAATCGAGTCGCTCGAGAATAAGGTCACCATCGGACCGAACGGTCGTGTACAGGCCAGTATTCGCGCCCGTGAGGCCGTGATTCTCGGACAGGTACAAGGCAACGTCGAAACCTCCGACAAAGTCGATATTCGCAAGGATGCGAAGCTGGTCGGGGATATCGTTGCCGCGCGCATCAGCATTGAGGATGGGGCTCTGTTCAAGGGCAGCATCGACATCAAGAAGCCCGAGCCCAAACCGGCTCCAGCGGCTTCCGTGCACAGCAAAGAACCAGCGCACGCGCCGGTGGCGGTCGGCGCCGCCGGACCGCGGACGTAAAATCATTAGTGACCGTCGGGTCGGGGCGTTCCCGCCCTGAGGATGCCGCGCCAGAATGATATCCGAGAAACTGCGTTCCATTTTTCACCGGGAGGCTGATCCATCCCGCGGATCGCAGCTGGCTCCTCAGGCCGGAAGCGCCCTTCAAACATTTGCTTCGGCCCCGTCACTCTCACGCAAAACCTCGAAAAAGGAGGCACCCACGGTGCGCCAGAGCCGCGGACTGGAACAGTTTTTCTTCGATATCCGCGACGTGGTGGGCCTGTCCGTTCTGGATTGTGCGGGCGCCAACCAGGAGAACATCAACTTCCTCGTCGACCTCGGTCATAAGATTTACTCGCAGGATCTGGTCCGCAACCTCGACGAAGCATTCGGCCGGGATCCCGCCGAACAGACCAACGTCAGTCGCATCGATTATTTCCTGCGCCAGAACTTCGACTATCCGGCGGGAACCTTCGACGGCGTTCTGCTATGGGATTCACTGCAGTTCATGTCACCCGCGCTGCTGAACGCAGTCATAGAACGCCTTTACGATGTGATGAAGCCGAAGTCGTACCTGCTGGCGTTTTTCACCGCGAACGAGAAAGCCGCCGCGGTTCCGTCATATGCATTCCGTATCGCCGATAACAAAACTATCGTTCTGACGGAACGGGGCGTGCGGCCGGCCGGTCAGGTCTTCAACAATCGCAATCTGGAGAAACTGTTCGGGCGATTCGAATCGGTCAAATTTTTCCTGACACGCGAGAGCCTGCGCGAAGTAATCGTAAGGCGCTGACTCCGGAGCACCGGCGCAAAGGCGTGGCGGCCCGCTACGTGCACCGATCCCACCAGGAGGGAGAAATGAAAACTCCTGCGTTATTTCTTGGTTTGAGCATACTGTTGACAGCGTCCGCCGCCAGTTTGATGGCGGATCGTTGGAACCAGGCCACGGAGGTGACCTTCACCGCTCCGGTTGAGGTCCCCGGAAGAGTTCTTCCAGCGGGAACGTACGTTTTCCGGCTCATGGGTTCGCCTGGCGACCGCAATATCGTCGAGATCTATAACGCCAATCGCACGAAGCTGGAAGAACTGGTGCTGACCGCTTCCGACGAACGGCTTCATTCGACGGGCAAAACCGTCCTGCAGTTCGAGGAACGGGCGGCAGGCTCTCCGGAGGCGTTGAAAGCGTGGTTTTATCCCGGGGCGGTATACGGCCAGCGTTTCGTCTATCCCCACGACCGGGCGCTTCAGTTGGCGAAGTCGAGTCATGAACCCGTCTATTCCACCCGGACCGACCTGACGCCGTACCAGTCAGGACGGCTGGGATCGGAGAATGGTGCGGCGAAGATGAAGCAGGCCCCTGTCGAAGCTGTAGAGCCGAGCGGCAGCGAAACGAATCCTTGATAGGTTTTGTCGATTCCGTTCCCTTTTTCACCACGGCCTCCCGGATGCTCAACGACCGTGTGGAGGTAAGAACATGCGAATTACCGCAATGCTATGCATTTTGGGAGGCGCGTTAGCGTTGACTCACGCCTCCGCCTTACGCGCGGATGAGTGGAACAAGCTCACGAAAATCACGTTCAGCGGACCTGTGGAGGTGCCGGGAAAGGTTCTTCCGGCGGGGACTTACATATTCAAGCTCCTCGATTCCCCCAGTAACCGCAACGTTGTCGAGATCTACAATGCGGATCAAACGCATCTTGAGGATCTGGTACTCGCCGTCGCCGACCAGCGGCTTCGTCCGACTACGCACAAAAACGTCATACAATTCTCGGAACGGCCGGCCGGATCGCCCGTGGCGCTGAAGGCCTGGTTTTATCCCGGGTCCACTCAGGGTGAGGAGTTTGTGTATCCGCACGACCGGGCTGTTGAACTGGCAAAGGAGAATCACGAAACCGTCTACTCGACCAAATCCGATCTGACTCCCTACATGTCGAAACACATGAAATCGGAGCATGATCCCGACGCCGCGAAAATGAAGCAGTCGCAGGTCCAGGAAGTGCAGCCGAACGGCAGCGAGAACGACGTTCAATAATATCAATTGCCGCCGATTAACGCCGATCTGGACGGAACGTCTTTTCGGCGTTAATCCGCCTTTGGTGGCGGCGATGTCTCGGTAGCGCGCGTCAAATCCTCATAGAGCTGCGATTGCTTCAATCCGATCTCGCGCCAGTCGTAGCGCAGCGCCGCCTCGCGTGCGTGTGCCTCAATCTTCTTGCGACCCGGCGCATCCGTCGACAGCCTTAGTATGTTCTCAGCCATCTCCTGCGCCGACCGGGTCACGATTACTTCGCGACCCACGGCGAGATCGAGTCCGTTAATGCCGGCCACTGTGCTCACAACCGCTCGTCCCATGGCCATCGCTTCCAGCACCTTGATGTTTGTCCCGGCGGAAGCGGTGAGCGGCGCCAGCACGATCTCCGCGCTGCGGTAGGCTTCCCGCACATCCGCGACGAATCCTTCGAGTTCGACTCCGGGCTGCTTCAAGTCCAGAAATACGCGATTCCGATGGAGCGCGAGGTAGTACTCAGGCCGCGCGCCGGCTATTACATGCAGGGTGAAACCCGGTCCCAGCAGAGGCCAGACGTCCCGCAGAAAAAAATCCAGCGCCAGCAGATTGGGCAGATGCGCGAACGAGCCGATGAAGAGCAAACGACGCGGCTTGGGTTCAGCCCCCGATGGCTGGAATCGTTCGGTATCTACCCCATTGGGAAGACAGATCGTCCGCCGCGCACCCTCGACCGTCGTCTCGTCTTTGGCCGACATGGTGACGACGCAATCCACCGATTTCCATGCGGCCGTCTCAAACGATTTCCACCTTGTCAATTGCCTTTCCATCTCCCATCGAGCGGCTCCCGTCTTGCTCATTGTCTCGAGCAGCTGCTGTTGCAGATCGAAGGTAATGTCGTGTTCCACAAGAATCGTTTTCGCGGGGCGGCAATCGTCGGCATATTGTGCCATCTGGGTGAACTCCAGTTGCACCACCAAGGGCCGCCAGCGCCGGATTGTCTGCTTCAGGCATCCCCGAAACGTCTCGGAATCGAACTCCTCGACCGCGTCGGGCCGCACGGTGTTTTGTCGATAATGGCTGCCTCTGCGCCGGACCATCACCACTTCACGGCAGATGTCGAGCAGTTCCCGCGCAGGCGTAGTCAGTTCATCGCAGAACGCGATGAGAACCTGATCCCATGTTTCCGCCGCCTTCTTCATGAGGTTATAAATGCGGACTGCGCCGCCATGTGAAAGCGGGAAGGGCAGGTAAGGGCTGACCACAACCACAGCGCGGCCGGCTCCGTCGCGGCCGGGGAAAACCGCAACATCCCCGCCGCCGAGCGCGAGAATCTCCGTTTCCGACAGCGCTCCGGATGGCCGCTCCGGGCGCGCCCCGATCAATGGAATGGCCCGCAGAGCATGGAGCGCCGCGGCGTTTCCCTCCATGGCATTCAACTGCAATCGGCGGATCGACTCCAGCCACAGGCGCCGGAACAGGGCAGGGGAGGCGACCGCGTGAATCAGGAAGCGCAGATAATTGCGCTCGACGAACATGTCGAGCTCCTCAGGTCCGTAGTATCGCGAGGTGGTAGCGCGATGGCGATGTTCGACCTGGGCGGCGGCGCAGAACACCGTCGGCCAGCCTCGTTTCCATGCCCGGTAACCCAGATCCAGGTCCTCGACATAAGCCGGATCGAAAACCTGGCTCACCCCCCCGAGCGCCCGGAGCCTGGGCGTATCGAACAGGGAACAGCCGCCGCTGCCATACAGCACCCACGTGAGGTCCTCGCCCGGAATCGGATCGTCGCAGCGAACCGGGAAATCGAGAGGTTGCTCGCGGCGCCAGACGGCTTTGCCTGTCTCCTCCCGGCGAATCCCGGGCGGAAAGAAAATCTGCGCCGTGGCGCAGAAAAGATCCGGGACGCGATTGAAGGCGCTCCGCAGCGCGTCGATGAATCCCGGCCGCGCAATCATGTCGTTGTTCAACAGAAGAATGTGCGAGAATCGTGCCGCTTCGATCCCCGCATTCACCGCGCGGGCGAAGGAAAGCGGCGACGCATTTCCGATAACGCGGACCTCCGGGAAACAGCGCGCCAGCCATTCCGCCGTGCCGTCATCCGAGCCGTTATCGCTCACGATAATTTCGCCGGATAGCAGTTGGGGCAGCAGCGCCGGAAGCGCGAGGGACAGTAAATCACGTCCATTGCGGCTTGGAATCACAATGGAGACTCCGCTCGGCAGACTGTCCTGGGCCGGCCATCGGCCGCTCCCGCAGCCGCGGGCGTAACCGGCTCGCCCCCAGCCCATACAATTGTGCTGCGCGAGCGCGCACGGGGATTTCGGCTTCGCCTGGATGCGAAAGCCGGTGCAGCCACTGGCGGGCTCTGCGCGATCCGGCGTTCTCCCGGGCGCGCCGCACCAGATACTTGCCCCAACCCGCGCCCCTGACGATTCGAAAATCTTCGTCGTAAACAACCAGAACCCCGGCGGTCACCATCCAGGCGGCGATGCGCATTGCCATCAGCGGCGTGCCGGGCGAAAGCAACATCGCGGCCGTCCGGATGCGTTTATCCCGGAGCGCGGCGCGCACCGCCGCCAGGTTCTGCCGGAAACTCCTCCGCACGTGCCACGGAATCCATTCGGTGCAACTCCCCGGCTGTGGTTCGAATTCGCCGACGACGTAACAGGCGATTTCCCGATGGATTGTGTTTACCCGGTCGATCAGCGCCTGGTTGAGACGATCCGGTCCCGATGCGAAAACGACTTTGATCAGACCAGCATCGTGCTGCACGGAGTCTTGCTTTCGGTCTGAAACTCCCGCCACATCTCCAGCGCCTGAATGGCAAATGCGGTGGAGACGGGATTCACATGAGATGACATCAGGCCATCGCGCCGTCCGAAAAGGAAGCCGCCGTCGACGCGCGGGTCATCGCTCTCGGCCTGGAACGCGGTAAGCTTGCAGGCTTCTTCGGCGGCCGCTTCCCGATTGATACTGGTGGCCTCCGCTCCATAGATACGCGCCCGCAGAAGCTGGGCGTACACGTCCGCGCGTGCGAACGATGGTGCAATCTCTCTCAGATAGCGCGAAACCGAGAAGATCCCCTGCATAAAAGCCCGGGCGCATTCCACCCGCTCCAGCATCGGTGTCAGGCCTTCCAGAAAATAACTGTAGGCATGCAGACGATCCATGGTTGCGTGCTCGCCGGCACTGCCCGGCAGATAGCCGGCGTGCGTCACGAGCGTGGCGTTCAACATGTCGAGGTAGGCGTCCCGCAGCGCCTTCTCCCCTGTAGCGTCGGCTATCTCCCACCACGACAGGGCGGCCTTCAACTGGTAACAGCCGGGCGATTTCGACCACTGGGTCGTGCGCGGCGCGGGCCCTTTCCCGGGCAAATCGAGAATCGGATGATACTCGCCGCCGCTGCGGAAATCGGCGATCAGCCCCCGCGCGGCCGCCCTCGCCACATCCAGAAACTGCTGTTGCTTCGTCGCCCGCCACACCGCCAGCAATCCGCGAACGATGATGCCGTTGTCGAAGAAGTAAGCCTGATGCCGGCTCTCTGCCGTCGGCGATGGATGTTCGAACGGAAACGTTCCCAGCTCCGCATCCCAGACGTGATCGATCAGGAATCGGGCGGCCTTCCTTGCCCGATCCAGATACTCCTCCTCGCCGGTCTTTCCGAAGAGCCAGACGAGAATTCCGGCGAAATAGCCGGTGATCTCGGTCGATATGGGTTTGTTGCTGCCGGTCTCGGAACGATGGAAACGGGCAACCCCGCCGCACTCCTCTTGTATCCCCGAATCCAGCAACCATCGGCCGGCCCGTGCCAGCGAATATGTTCCAGACAAGTGGTTAGTCTAGCATTCGCATTCTGTCATACTTTGGCTGGTGGGTCGCCTGCTCATCATCGCCGGACTCCTGCTGCTCATTGCCGGCGTGGCCGTTGTTCTCGCCGAACGCCTGGGCATTCCTCTCGGCCGCTTACCCGGCGACATACGCATCGAAGGCAAACGCGGCGGCTTCTATTTCCCTGTCGTGACGTGTGTGCTGATCAGCGTCATCCTCTCGCTGATCTCGTGGTTATTCAGCCGCCGCTAAGCAGGTTCCGATTGGCTGCTAGTGCACCCGGCCGATTTTATCCGGCGGCCAGTAAACAAAGACCGCTTTACCGTAGATTTCCTGGCGGGCGACGAATCCCCAGACCCGGCTGTCGTTGGAGGAACTTCGGTGGTCGCCCAGCACGAAGTAATGGTCCATCGGCACCACCTCTTTTTGCATCGACATGTGGTCGCGGTATTCGTCCGGAACGTATGGTTCGTCCAGTTTGCTCCCGTTGACGTAAACAGTGCCGTCGATGATCTGCACGTAATCGCCGGGCAAACCGATAATGCGCTTGATATACGACTGGCTGGGATCCAGCGGAAAATGGAAGACAACCAGATCCTCGCGCGCGATGGAGCCGGCGCCCAGTTTGTACGTGTATTTGTTGATGAAGATGCGTTCCTGATCCGTGAGGCCGGGCATCATGCTCGTGCCCTCCACCTTTACCGGCTGGTAAATGAACACGATCAGAACCACCGCGGATACCACCGAAATAGCGATATCGCGCAGCAGCGAAAGCGCCCGCAGCGAACGCATGGAAGCGGAAGGCCGGTCGGGAGCGGGGAGGACGGGGAGTTCTTCCATTTATCTTGAAAACCAGCCCAGTACGCAAATTATATCGCGTAACGGCGTATCGACATCCACGCCGTCAGCTTTTGCCTGCAAGCAGCCGGGCCAGTACCGGCAGCGGGACTGCACCCTCCTTTAAAGCCTGGTCGTGAAAATCGTGCAGGCTGAATCCGCTGCCCTTTGCCTTCCTGACCTGCTCGCGCACCCGCAGCCAGTCGCGCCAGCCCACGAAGTACGTAGGCAACTGGGTAGAGGAAAGCTTCACCCGCTGCAGTTTGGCCACCGCTTCTTCGTGTTCCTGGAAGGTGGAATTTTCCATGAGATCCATCGCCTGATCGTCGGTCATGCGATTCGTCTGCATCAGAATGTCGATAATGGCATTGGCGTCGACCCGCAGTTCCTGCTTGAGCAGCGTCAGGCGAAGCTCGGGCGAGTGATCGAGGTAACCTTCGTCCAGCATCACCTGCGTCACATACTGCGCCCAGCCCTCGACATACGGACCGTTGCCGTAGAGAGCGCGCAGCAACCGCCGCGTCTTCGGCTGAATGTCGTTGGCGAATTCGCCCTGCACATAATGCCCCGGCATGGCTTCGTGAATCACCAGCAGCTGCAGGTTGTAAATGTTATATTCCCTGAGCTTCGATTCGATACGGCTCTTCGGCCAGTCGGAAGGAATCGGCGTGATCCAGAAAAATGCCCCGAGCTGCGGCTCCAGCACCGGCGCCGGATTGAATCCGCCCACCGCATAGATGCCACGCTCGAACTCCGGCGTCGGAATCACCTGCAGATTGCTGTGTTCGGGCAAGCTCAGCAGCTTCTTCGCACGGACGAAATTCCGCGCTTCGTCCAGATCTTTCCGGGCGTCGTCAACATAGCTTTCCGGCGTCGAATGTTTCTCGGCGATGCGGTCGAGCACTTCGCGTATTACTTTGTTTTCGCGCTCCACTCCTTTCAGATCTCCGTGATCCCCATGGCCGGGATACATGGCCGCGTGCAAGGGCAGGGAGAGCTCCAGCATTTGCGCGCGGACTGCATTCAACCGCGTCTGCGCATCGTGCAAAATCTCGTCCGGCGAGACATCGATGGCGAGATTCAGCTTGAACTTCGTGGCATAGTGGTCGGGTCCGAGGCGCCAGTCCGCGTCGGGTCTCCCGCGATGTGGCAAATCGTTTTCCAGAAAGCGATTGAATTCGCGCAACGAATCGAGTGCGGGGGCCGCGGCCTGGTCGTATGCCTGCTTTTGCGCGGCCGGCGCCGCGTCGCGCAGAGTCTTGTCGATCAGATCGATATTGCCGTCGTTCTCCTCCTTCGCTACCTGAATCCAGATCGGCGGTGCTCCGAAGAGTTGCATCTGCGCCGTCCGCATGAACTCCGGGATCTTCCCCAAACGCGCGATGATGTCGTCAAATCGTTGCGGGGTTGGCGCGTATTCGAGCACCAATGGATTGAACAGCGCCGACCCGAGCAGTTCCACGTAGGATTGCGGGCTATGCCTCCACGACTGGGCAATATCCAGATCGAATAATGCGAGGCCAATCTGAGTATCGATAATGTCGTAATCGGCCCTGTCTTCGGGTGAGAGAGTTGCCTTGTCCAGAGCCTCCATCCGTTTATGGAGATCGATATAGTAATCGCGTTGCTTCTGAATCGCCCGCGAACTGATATCGTCGAGTTCGCGATCGAAATTCTGATCGTTGTATTTGTGCAGACCCTGTGCGGAGGCCGAAACGGGCGAGAACGAGAGCGTTGTGTAAACGAATTCCTCGGAGATCTTCCCGAACTCGGGACCCGCGGACTTATGGGAGCAGCCCATTCCGACCAGAAGCACAACCACAACGAAGCATGGCGATCGCATTGCCCGAATTATACGAGAATCCCCGATCTACGGGCATTCTATCGTCAGATCTCGACAATATGCGGCAGCGGACGGATCCCCTTCGGCGGGCGCCCAATCGGCAAATTCCTTGTCGGTTGACGGCAGCCAGGGCCCCGGCTTGACCTCGAAACAAACCACTCGCTCGGAGCGCGGCAGGATTGTATGCCACACGCCAGGCGGCAGGTCGATCCCCCAGATGCGCCCCTCCGCCGATTCCAACCCGAGTCGGTAGCGAGCCGTCACGGCGCCGTGGTCGTCGAAGACGATCACATCCGCCGTGCCTTCGAGAACCAGAAACGTCTCCGATTTTGGAGGCTCGAGATGACGATGCGGCCTTATGTAAGTCCCGGCCAGCATCACGTTCAGAAATCGATGCGGGTTATCCTCGGGTCCACTGTGGAAATTGTGATTCATGCGGAGGCGAGGCGAGGCGGATGCGAGAGTGGCCACCGAGTCAAAAAGAGCTTCGGAAATTGGCGTCACGGCGGACTTTGTCTGTGCGGCCATGCCCCGATTATCGCGCGGCCCGCCAGTCTCTCGAAAGGAACCCGTTTTCTCGGAGCGCCGCGCACTTCAACGATTTGCCGCCGAGACTGAAATCTCGCGGGGGAAACTGGCGTAATATGAAGTCACGTCGTCAGGAGTTTTTCCGTTGTTGCATGGTATACGCTCGCCCCGGGACAATCACTCGACTCGTTGTTTCGCAAACACGGGAATCGATTTCCCTATCACAGAGGTTTAACGATGCGAAGACATTATCGCTTGTTCCTTTCGTTGCTGGTTCCAGCCTTTTTAGTCCTCAGCGGATATGCCGTCCTGAAGGCGCAGCAAAGCACTCCTTCGACGGCCAGGGCGAAGCGCTGGTCTGATGCAGCCACCTGGCCTGACAAGAAGGTGCCGGGCAAAGACGCCGTTGTCACCATTGACAAGGACATGGACGTTGTCCTCGATGTCAGTCCGCCGCCCCTGCACGGTTTAACGATCAACGGCAAACTGAGCTTCGCAGACAACAAAGATCTTGAACTGACCACCGAGTGGATCATGGTGCACGGGGAGCTGGAGGTTGGCACTGAAGCCCGTCCGCACACGCGCAATGCGACGATTACCCTGACCAATAACGTCCCGGGTGAAGACATTGAAACCATGGGTGACCGCGGGATCATGCTCATGGGCGGAACCCTGAACCTGCACGGCACTCAGAAAAACTCCTGGACCAGGCTGACAAAGACAGCCGCCGCGGGGAGTTCCGCAATCGAAGTCGTGAATGCCGGCGGTTGGAAAAAAGGCGATGCGATCGTAGTCGCATCGACGGATTTCGATCCCCACCAGGCGGAGAGACGAACCATCTCTCGCATCTCGGGAAACGAAATTACGCTGGACCAGAAACTTCAATACATGCATTACGGCCAGGTCACCTACGGCGTGGATGAGCGTGCTGAAGTGGGCATGCTCACACGCAATATCCGTATCCAGGCCTCAGCCGACGCGGAGAAGACATTCAGCGGCGGGCATGTGATGGCGATGGCCGGCTCGACCATGAGAGTCTCCGGCGTCGAGTTTTTCCGAATGGGTCAGCACGAGAACCTTGCGCGGTATCCGATCCATTGGCATCTGGTTGGCGATGCGCAGGGGCAATACATTGAGAACTCTGCGATTCACGACACCTACAGCCGCTGTGTGACAGTACACGGTACGAACAATGTGCGGGTCGAGAACAATGTAGCGTACAACAACGTCGGTCACTGCTACTTCCTCGAAGACGGCGTTGAACACGGAAATCAGTATCTGAACAATCTGGGGATGCTGACCCGATGCAATCCCACCCGGCCCTGTGATCCGACCAACGCTCTTAACGGCTCCGGTGCCGGTCAGAATGCCACCGATCAGTTGATTCCTTCCGACAACACGGTGTCCACCTTCTGGATCACCAACCCCGACAATACCTACCGGGGGAATGTGTCCGCGGGTTCGGAGGCAACAGGCTTCTGGATCGCTTTGCCGGAACACCCGACGGGCAAGTTCGAAGGCACGGAGCTCAGCGCGAAGACCTGGCCCCGTGAAACGCAGCTGCGGGAGTTTTCCGGCAACGTCGCCCACTCCGACGTCGACGGGCTGATGTTCGATCGAGGACCCAGTCCGCAGGGTAAATTCAACCTTGGCGGGAACACGCATCTGCCCTATGCGGTTCCCGGCGACACCAACAGCGCGAGGCTGGAAACGGTGATCGAAAACTTTACCAGCTACAAGAACAATGGCGCTGCCATCTGGGCGCGTGGCGAGAACCATGTGTTCAAGGGCCTGAAACTGGCCGACAGCGGTATCGGCTACACGCATGCGTACCCTGGTGTGGCCCGCTTCCACGGCGACTTTACCTCGAAAGTTGAGGACTCCCTGTTCGTGGGTGAAACCGACAACAAAGGCACTCCAAAAACTGAAGCAGAGATCGCTTACGGGCGCAGCATGCCTCGCAAGGACGCGGATTACCCGATCCGCGGCTTCGAATACTACGACTTCACGCACCATCTTGTGAACGACACGTTCGTCAATTTTGTGGACAATGCCATTCGCAAGACCGGAGCGATCTCGTACCTGCTGTACACCAGCTTTCCCGTCAGCACCAACAACGATGTCCAGGGCTTGAAATTCGAAAATGCCAAGCCGGTGTATTTCCCGCCGATAGATCGCCGATGGTCGTTCTCCGGTGAATTCGGAAGTTTTGCAGGCTGGAACGGCGCGGTGTTCCACGATATCGACGGCTCGGTCGGCGGCGTCCGCGATTCCTATATTGTTATTGACAACGGGATCGCGGACGATGACAAAGCCTGTGAAATCAAACCGGTCTGGAACGCTGCCGTGTGTAAGGGTGATTTCGGGCGCCTGAATATTGGCGGCGTTGGAGGTTTCGGTGGCGGAGGTTTCGGCGGTCGCGGCGCGGGCCCTGCCAGAGGCGGAACTGCCGGTCCTGTCGCTGCTGCAGGTCCTGGCGGCCCCGGCGCAGCCGGCGGTCCTGCCGGTCCGGGCGGACGCGCGGGTAGAGGCGGTTTCGGTAGAGGCCCTGCACCACCACCGATCGTTCTCAGCCGTAATGGCAGGGAGCTTACCGTCGGCGGGGACACCACCATTCGCGCCGGTACCGAGGTCAAGGCGGTAACTGCAAGGACGCCCCTGTCCATCAGCGTGAGGGAGCTCGACAGCGGCTCCTGGGTTATTCTTGAGCTGCCGGGATTCACCACCGCAACCTCGGGTACGCCGCAAGACAGCCTGGATGCGTTGCGCAGCGCGAGCAGCACCTCGTACTACCGCGGAGAAGGCGCACTTTGGGTAAAGCTTGTCTCCAGCGGTGGCGGCGCTCGAGCCGGCGCTGGCGGTCGTGGCGGCAGACCAGGAGAAAGTATCCAGGTCAGCAGGTAAGCTGAACCCTTCTGTTTAAAGAAGAGCCCTCGGCGCAGGCCGGGGCTCTTCTATTCGATGGCTTTCGGGAAACCGTGAGTGGACTCTTCATGTGCCGCTCGCTACCCTTTCGTCAGGTGGATTGGCGTCGGCGAGGGAGTCCCTTTGCCGATGCCTCGGCTCCGGGTGGTTCACGGAACGGTTCCACGGAAATGCGTTCGTAACGCACTTCCAGCACCGTCAGGTTCTGGTTACCGGCCGGCGCCTGGAGAACTACGCAGTCGCCCGCTGCCGACTTCATCAACGCGCGCCCCAGAGGCGACACCCAACTGATGTGGTTGCGGCTGAGATCGACCTCGTCGGTTCCCACGATGCTCACCACTCGCTCCGCTCCCGCGGCATTGGCATAGCGCACGGTCGCTCCGAAGAATGCCCTCGTCGCCGCCTGCCCCGCTCGCGGCGTTTCCGGGTCCACCACTTCCGCGGCTTCGATTCGCTTCGTGAGAAAACGAATCCGCCCGTCGATCTGGCGCAGCCGCCGCTTGCCGTACTGATAATCGGCGTTTTCGCTGCGGTCGCCGTTGCTCGCAGCCCACGCCACAACCTCCGTCACCGCCGGGCGTTCTCTGGTGACCAGAAACCGGTGCTCATCTTTGAGGCGCTGCAGTCCGCCGGGCGTAATGTAGTTCTTCCCTCGCACCGCGGGTTCGTCCCCTTGTGGTTTTCTCGTAAACCCTTTTCGCATCTCCTGGTCCTTCCAGCGCGAACCCCCCTCGCTCTCACGGGATTAAATCATAGTTGCATCTTCGGAATAGTGGATGACCTGGCGGCACGGCCGGGTCTCGTAAGCGAACGCCGCGCAGAATCCGTCGCTCGCGGATGCGCTCGTTGAACCGGCATCGAACACATTCGCCGGGCACATCCGGTTACTGATGCCCCAGGCGACCGGGGTACGTTTGTCACGGCCGTCACCCGACTGTCTCTTGGGGGTCCACACGCGAACTGCGTGATATGCTGCCCTGTGGATGATAGCTGGTTAAACGATAATGCACTTTCTTGAATGGGTTGAACAGACAGGGTTTAGTGTTTGGATCCGCGAGTCGGGCACGGTATGGTCGTACCCGTTTATCATATTCCTGCACACGATGGGGCTGGGCTTTCTCGTCGGCCCCAGTATCGTGATCTGCCTGCGGATCTGCGGATTCGCCCCGGCCGTTCCCCTGGTGCCGATGGAGAAGTTCTACCCTGTGATGTGGGCGGGCTTCTGGATCAACGTAGCATCGGGTGTCGCCATGCTGATGACCGAAGCGACCACCAAGATGATCAGTCCCGTCTTCTACGTCAAGCTCGTTTTCGTCGGCACCGCCGTCTGGATGATGCATCTGCTGAGGAAGAGCGTATTCCGCAACCGGGCCGTACTCGAAATGAAAAGCCTGCCGATGAACAGCCGAATGATGGCCGGGGCGCTCCTGATGTGCTGGGCCGGCGCGATCACGGCCGGCCGATTAATGGCCTATATCGGCCCGGGTTCCACTCCCAGGTGAACAATTGTTCTCAATATGACCTATATCGATCTCTTTTCAAAATGGCTCGCCGCGACTTCCTTGTCCGGCGCTGTGAGCGATAGCAGGTGGATTGTGCCCGCGAGCCAGGTCGTTCACTTCTTTGGCCTTGCGCTCCTGTTCGGCATGGCGGGGATGCTTGACTTGCGAATGCTGGGAGTGGGAAAGGGCATACCGATTGGAGAGTTCAGCCGGCGGATGATCCCCTGGGCCGGGGCTGGATTTCTCCTCAACGTCATCACCGGCTTCATCATGTTTGCGGGCGCGCCGTTCATGTTCGCGCACAACTCGGCCTTCGGATTCAAAATGCTCTTTATCGCAGTCGCCGGCCTGAATGTTCTCGTCTTCTATGTCACTGGCACCGCGCGAAAGGTAGAGGTTCTCGGCTCCGGGGATGACGCGCCATGGAGCGCCAAGGTGATTGCCGGCCTTTCCCTGTTCCTATGGGTCGGCGTGATGTTTTGGGGCCGGATGCTGCCGTTTTTGGGCAATGCGTTTTGAGTGGGCCGTTACAACCCCGCTCCGTCGACCGGCGTAATCGGTTCGCGCCGAACGTGATAGGCCAAATCCGACGATCAAAGTGGGTCAAATCAGACTATCGAACTCAGGTTTCGCCGTACAAATGCCGGCGGGCCACGGCGCGAAGCTCAGGACCCGCGAATACCTGCGCTGTTGCGTCGCCATGCGATTTTGTATCCGTTACAATTGACGGCTGTGTCAGGACAACAGAATCCGCTTCAGCAATGGTCCAGCTTCTTTTCGATCACCTCGGCGGCATCCGCCACCTTGCTCGGCCTGCTGTTTGTGGTGATCACCATTGCGCCGGGGCTGGGGCGTAAACTTGCCTCCAGGAGTAGGATTTACCTTACACCTGCGGTAATTTATCTCACCACCGTCCTCGTCATGAGCGCGCTGCTTACCATTCCAAATCAAACGCAACTTTCCTCCATTATTTGCATTTGCATCATGGGAATCTTCGGCCTGGTTTACATCGGCTCGCTGACAGTCCTGCGAAGCGAGTTCTACGAAAAACGCTCGGACCGCTACCGCTATGCCGTCGTGCCGTTCTTCGCGTACTTGGTATTGTTCATTGGCGGTCTGCTGTTGCACCGAGGCGGCCAGGTCGGTCTCGACGTGGTGGCGGCAGGAATGCTTATGTTACTGAACGCCGCAATCCGAAACTCGTGGTCAATAGCGATTTCGATTCTGGCGTCGCAGAATTGAGAGCCGCTGCTCAGGCGATCTCGGGTTTCAGCAAATTCAATCTTGCCAGGATGTCGTGAAGGCGCGGGTCCGATCGAAGGCAATCCATTCGGGGTTGCACGTTGGCGAGCAGAAGGAGGGGCTGGCGATAAAGGTACGCTTCTTCCAGACAAGCAAACGCCCGGTCAGTTTCACCCAGCAAACCATAAAGTATCGCCATCTGTGTAGCGGCGCCCTTGTCACTGCCCGGCAACTCGTTCAGATCTCGCAACACCCGCCTCGCCGCCTCCGTCTCTCCGGCCACAGCGTAAGCCTGCGCCAGAGCCCAGAGGCTGTGGACTGTGTGGCCGAGGATTTCGACCAGCTTCCGCGCCAGAGCGATGCTTTCTTCGAAGCTTCCCTGAAATCCTCGTACGACTGAAAGCGCCTGCAGCACCTTCGGAAAAGAAGGGTCGATGTCGAGCAGCCGCAACCACTCTGCGGCGGCCCGTTCAAAATCGCGCGCGAAGAACAGACTCGCGCCGTAAGTCCAGCGCCCGAGGAGGTTCAGAGGATCTTCAGCGACGAGGCGTCCGGTCTCGAGCACCGCGTCACCGGCCCGTCCCAAAGGACAGAGGTGCCACCCCGAATAAGTGATTCGCACGTACGGGGACGGGTTCAATGAGAGTGCGCGATGGAAGTGCCGGGCGGCCGAGACCCAGTCATGATAAAGCATCGCCGCGACCTGGCCCAGACAAGCATGGGCCTCGCCGCAACTGTCATCCAGTTCCAACGAACGCCGAGCCGCCTCGGCGGCTTTGGGAAGATAGTCGAGCGCCGGGAAACCCGCTTCCGTAACCAGGCCGAGGGAACATTGCGCAATGCCTGCCCAGGCCGGCGCGCAGGCCGCATCCATCGCGACGGCGCGATCAAAACAAACTAGCGCCTGCATAAACGCGCCGGGCGCATATTTGTGCCAATGAAAGCGGCCCTCCAGATATGCGTCCCATGCTGCCGCGTTATAGGTGAAGCGCCTTGGAGATGCGGGCCCCACGTGAAATTGTCGCGCGACATCGGCCGCGATTTCATCCTGAAGCGCAAAGATGTCCGTCATCTGCCCGTCGTAGCGTTTGGAAGAAAGGTGGGTTCCCGTGGCTGCCTCGATCAATTGCACGGTCACGCGGATCTGTGCTCCGCTGCGACGGACGCTTCCCTCCAACACATTGTCTACGTCCATTGCGGCGGCTATACCGCGTATGTCGTCGTTCTTCCCTTTGAAAGCAAATGCCGAGGTCCGCGCCAACACTCTTAATCCCACCATCTGTGCCAGCACGTTGGTAATCTCTTCGGTAAGCCCGTCACCGAAATACTCGTCTTGCGGATCTCCGCTCAGATTGGCAAAAGGCAAAACCGCAATCGATCGCGACGGCGCTGCGTTGCCGGATTGGGGCCGGGCTACCGGCGCGGAAATGCCACCCACTACCGGTGCGATAAAACAATAGCCAATCCGGGGAACAGTCTTTATATACAGAGGAGCAATCGCATCGTCGTTCAGAGCTGTTCGCAATTGGCGGATGCACCGGTTGACGCCCGTTTCGAAATCGACGATGATTCCATCTTTCCAGAGCAGTTCCCGGATCACCTCGCGGGTTACGAGGTTGCCTGCATTTGCCAGCAGGAGACTGAGCAGTCTCGCCGGCTGCGGCTGCAAACGAAGGCTGGTACCGTTTTTCGCTAATGCCAGCGTCGCGGGATGAAATTGGAAAACGCCGAACCCGTATGCGGAAGCCCTCGCTGATCCAGGTTTCGGCACTTAATCAGACGAGTCTATAACACTTTCGATGTCCCAGTCCATGGCGCTTCGCGCACATGTTTTTGCAAGCCGATGCGAATCAAATATTTACGCGCGCAGATAAAAGAGCAGAACTTGAGCATTTTGCGCGCATCGCCTTTCCGCATTTCCTGGTGCAATATCGAATCCGGGGCGATTCAAAAAAACCACATTTTCCGCCCGGACAGAACAGAAAGGCACCCCTTCTCATGTCGAACACGATGACAACTCCGTTACCGGCAGCCCCACCGGATTCCGTCGGCTTTTCTCCGGACCGCCTGAACCGTCTCGACGGCGCGATGCAGGCAGAGATCGATGCCGGCCACTACGCCGGAATCAGCGTTATGGTCGCCCGCCATGGCAAGCTCGTAAAGTCCGGTTTTTATGGCTACCAAACCCTTGAGGGCCGCCTACCGTTGCGCGAAGACGCCATCTATCGCATCGCTTCAATGACGAAACCGACGGTGGCCGTCGCCATGTTGCAACTTTTTGAAGAGGGCAAGTGGGAACTCGACGATCCCGTCACGAAGTTCATCCCGGAGTTCGCGGATCTGAAGGTGTTGAAGGATGGCGCCCTCGTGCCGCTCGACCGCCCCATGACCATGCGGCATCTGATGGCGTCCTCCGCAGGCTTTGCCTTCGGTCCCGCATTCGGCAGCACCAATCTGAAGGCGGATGAGATGTATGCCAAAGCCGATCTTTGGAGCGGCACCAACGACGACATCATTCCCAAACTGGCCAAACTGCCTCTCGAATCGCAGCCCGGCACCGAGTTCCGTTACGGTCTTCAGCAGGAGGTGCAGGGCGCCATTCTCCGGCGCATCTCCGGTGAACAACTGGATACCTTGCTCGAACGGCTCATCTTCGCACCGCTGGGTATGAAAGATACCGGCTTTGACGTACCGCCTGATCAACGCCACCGCATCGCGCCCCGTTACGCACTGGACAAAGACCTCAAGCTGGTCCTTGCGCCGGACCAGTCGCCATTTCCAGCCGTAGCCGGAACTCCCCCAGGCGTGAAGCCGAAATACCTGCTGTCGATCGCCGGGCTTTACTCCACCACGCAGGACTATATGCGTTTCGCGCAGATGCTGGCGAATCGCGGCTCGCTCGACGGCGTCCGGATTCTGTCGCCAACCTCGGTCAGGCTGATGACGACCAACCTGCTGCCGCCGGGCGTCCCGATGCACTTTCTTCAGCCCTTCGAAGCGATTGGCTACGGCATGAACGTTGGCATCGTGCTCGATCCTTCGCACGCCAGTTTCAACGGCGGCGCCAACGGCGCGGGCACCTTCTACTGGGGCGGCGTTCACGGAACATGGTTTTGGGTCGATCCCACGTATGACATCGTCGTCGTCGGAATGCTCCAGCAACAGGACGGAGGGAATCCGATGACCGGACGTCCCTATCCGGTACCGGACGTGGCCGGAATAACGCGCGCCATCACCTACGGCGCGCTCGTCGATCCCGCGCTTTAACTTATCCGCGTTTCATAACTCAACAACAGAAAGGAAACAGTCGAATGTCACAAACCTTAACCGCAACTGCCTCCGCACCGGAGAAATACCCCTTCTTCCCCGAAAACGTAGAGTACTGGTTCGAGGCCAAACGCGCTTTCGGCGCCGCCAGCTACGGCTCCAGCGAGTTCGGCGAAGTCATGGCCAGCCTCAATCGCATCAAATCCGGCGACGACGAAGGCTGGTATAGCGAGTGGAATGCCACAGCCGAACGGATTTCCGCTGAAGCTGATGCGCAACTGGCTGCCGGTCATCGCGTAAGCGCACGCGACGGCTACCTGCGCGCGGCAAATTACTTCCGCACCTCCGAATTCTTCCTGCACGGCAACCACGAAGACCCGCGAATTTACAGCGCCTACACGAAGTCAATCCGGGCCTATAAACTCAGCGCCAGCCTCTTTGACCCGCCTATTCTCCCGGTCGAAATCCCTTATGAGAACACGACTCTGCCCGGCTACTTTCATCGTGTCGACGAATCGGACACCAGGCGTCCACTGCTGATTCTCCACACGGGCTTCGATGGGTCGGCGGAAGAGATGCACGGTGAAGGCGCACGGGCTGGTGTCGAACGTGGCTGGAATGTCCTGGCCTTCGACGGCCCAGGCCAGTACGGTCCGATTCATCGCGAGCGGCTGCCTTTTCGTCCGGATTGGGAGAAGGTTGTCACCCCGGTTGTTGACTTCGCACTCACTCTGCCCGGTGTTGATCCGGAAAAGATTGCCCTTATGGGTGTCAGCTTTGGGGGCTATCTCGCACCACGTGCCGCAGCTTTTGAGAAGCGAATCTCGGCCCTTGTCGCCAACGACGGAATCTACGATTTCGGCGTCACTCAGCTGGCGGCCGTTCCCCCTGATCAACGGGAAAGTTACATCGCTGCCGTCCAACAGAAAGACGCTCCCGAACTCGACCGCAGGATTGTGGAGGGCAGCAAAAAATCTCCCGCCGCAAAATGGGCTGTAGATCAGGCAGGGTTCGTGATGGGAGAGCCCACGCCTCACGCTACCGTTGCGAAGATTCTCAAATTCACCCTTGCCGGCGGCATCGCGGAGCAGATCTCCTGTCCTACGCTGGTGCTCGATGCCGAAGAGGATATGTACCTGAAGGGCCAGCCGGACGTGCTTTTTGAGCACCTCACCTGCCCGAAGACCATGATCCGTTTCACCACGGCTGAGGGTGCCGGTGCGCACTGCCAGTGCGGCGCCGATCGTCTTGCGAACGCTCGCATTTTCGACTGGCTCGACGACACGTTTGGCCTCGCAGTCAAACCGTAGAGCCGGAAAACCGGAAAGGAACCGACGTGCCGACCCAATCGAAGACCGAAACCGATCCCCGTCTTGATCCCCGCATCAAAAAGGTGTTCGCCGGCATGCCGACGCCGGCAGAAAAGCCGAACGTCTCAAGCCGCGAAGAATTGCTCGCACAGGAAAACTCTCCGGCGGCGCTGGCCGCACTGGAACGTCAAACAGCCTTTTTCGACTCGATGGACAGCGAGGAGCTCGCTCCGTCCGCCGGCTTGACCGTGCGCGTCGAGACCCTCACCTCCTCGCCCGATGGAAACACCATCAAGATCCGGTATGTCAGGCCGGAGAACAGTGAGACTTTGCCGTGCGTCTACTACATTCACGGCGGCCGCATGGAGATGAGCTCCTGCTTTGAGGGCAACTACAGGACCTGGGCCCGCATGATCGCCGCCAAAGGCGTCGCGGTGGCTATGGTTGAATTTCGCAACTCCGTGCATCCTTCCGAAGTACCGGAAATCGCTCCCTTTCCCGCGGGCCTGAACGATTGCATTTCGGGCCTCAAGTGGGTATACGCCAACGCTGACGCCCTCAACATTGATCCGAAGCGCATCATCGTAGCCGGAGAAAGCGGCGGGGGCAACCTGACTCTCGCAGTAGGCATGAAGCTGAAGCGGGATGGTGAACTCGGCCTGATTCAGGGCCTTTACTCCCTGGTCCCCTACATCGCCGGTGAGTGGCCGCAGGCGCAGTATCCGTCTTCCATCGAGAATGAGGGGATCGTGCTCAACTTCGGGGACAACCGCGCCACGGTGGCTTACGGCATCGAGGCCTTCAACGCCCGCAACCCTCTCGCGTGGCCCAGCTTCGCTACCCGGGAGGATGTAGCAGGTCTGCCGCCGACGGTCATCAGCGTGAATGAATGCGACCCCTTGCGGGATGAGGGCATCGCCTTCTATCGGCTTCTGATGAATAGCGGAGTTTCGGCGCGATGCCGCCAAATGATGGGCGCCTGTCATGGCGTCGAGCTTTTACCGGCAATCTGTCCCGATATCGCTCACTCCACCGCCAGCGATATTGCAGACTTCGCGATCAGGTCAGGCGGTTTCAAGCAAGAAGGCTAACAATGGCCAGTTGGAATCGGCATCTGTGGGGCTCCGGCCTTTCGGGCCATACGGTTCAACTACAAAGCCAGGTACTGATGGATGAACGCGATGGCCATGCTGCCCTCGCCCACTCCGCTCGATACTCGTTTTATGGAGTTGTGCCGCACGTCACCAGCCGCGAACACGCCAGGCAGGCTGGTCTCCAGGGGAAACGGGTGACGATCAAGTTTCCAGGTGGCGAGGTCGCGCCCAGTGCAAATATAGCCGCGTGGATCCCGCTCCAAATCGGCTGGCAGCCAGGAAGTGCAGGCATCGGCGCCGATCATCACAAACAAGGCATCGGCTTCAAAGCCGAGAATCTTCTCCGCCTCATGAGGCGCTCGCACACGAACCTCAATTCGTTCCATGTGATTTTCACCGTCTACCGAAACAACCTGCGTAAAGGAAAGAATCTCGATATTGGCCTTCGATGCAATCTGATCAATCAGATATTGCGACATGCTGACCTTCAGTCCTTCGCCCCGCACTACCACCGTTACTTGAGCTGCATAGCTCGACAAGAACATGGCGGCTTGTCCCGCTGAATTGCCGCCTCCCACGATGAAGACCTGTTTGCCGACGACATTTGCCGCCTCGTGGCGGGCCGCTCCGTAAAATACACCGCGTCCCAACAGTCGATCTTCACCCTTCGCTTGCAGGCGGCGCCAGTCCACGCCTGTGGCCAACACCACAGCCCGGGCTGAAACCGACTGGCCTTCGTCCAACTCGCAGCGATAGCCTCCGCCGCAGGGAGTGAGCTTTTCAATCGAACGCGTCAGCGCAACTTCCGCGCCGAATTGGGTCGCCTGCCTGAATCCGCGCCCGGTCAGGTCCTCTCCTGAAATCCCCTCAGGAAATCCCAGATAATTCTCGATGCGGGACGATGTGCCCGCTTGCCCACCTGCTGCACAGCGCTCCGCGATCAGCACGCTAAGCCCTTCAGAACTGCCATAAACGCCGGCGGCCATGCCGGCCGGTCCGGCCCCCACAATCACCACATCATAACTGTCGTGTTTGGGCTTTGTCTGCAGTTGCAAGGCATCTGCAATTGCCCTTGTTGTCGGCGGCTCACTGAAAAGCTGTCCGTCAACACTTACGGCCGGGCAATCCGGGTCGTCGGAGACGCCGGCAGGCACCCGTTCCGGCTGACGATCGCGATCGACCCACTCGTAAGGAATACGGTTCGCTGAAAGAAATTCGCGGACGTTATAGCAGTCCTCGTCCCTGTTGCGTCCGAAGATGAGCACCCGCGAGGTTGGTAAAGATAAGGAACGTTGCTGGATCAGCAGGAGCCGTTCACCCAGCGTTTCCAGAATGATGGTACGCGCCGGTTTTGAATCCCGAATCAAGCGATGAAACTGCTGCTTGTCCAGGCGTGCCACGCGGCATGAGGTTTGGGCGCGCAACGAGCCGAAGGTCGGAGTACCCATCAGAAGAGGCACTTCACCAAAGAAATCGCCCTGTTTGAATTCGTGCTCCCCAAACTCGGTCTGCTTTCCGTGAACATCCAGAACGATCCGCAGACGGCCTTTTAACAGCACATGGAAAGACGGGGGCACACCCTCCCGAAAGAGCCATTCTCCCGTCTCGAGCCGCACATCGGCGATCGTCTGCGCCAACCGGGCGCATTCGGCCTCGTCAAGACAGGCAAAGATTTCGGCTCGTCGCAACTCTTCCGGAGTAAACATGAAACCAGCCTTTTAATGACTATAGATCAGCGCATGGATTTCATACCGCAAGTGCTGTCGATTGAGATCCACGGCAGGCAGTCCCATCGAGGTCAACTTCTCTGCGCTGTCAGCGCGAACGATCAATTCACGCGGGCCGAGCCGCTCTACCGCCCACACTCTATTCCTGCCAGTCACCGCCAAACATCCCAATGGAATGAACATCTTTAAACCGAACAAACCCAGGCCGGATGTACCTTGTCGATGAAATGAAGTCCGAGCGACGCTCCAAATCGCCCGCGTCAATATGTTTTGCCGTCGAACCCAAACCCGGCCCGACCACCCCGATCCCGGCGCAAAGTAACCATTCCATAATGTTTACCGCCATGACAAAAACGGCCGGATCGCCAACGGTACAATACTCAAAAGCGTCAAATGTGGATCGTCAAACTAGCCCTCCGGCGCCCCTATACCTTTGTAATCATGGCTCTTTTGATCATGATTCTCGGGGGCACGGCCATCCTCACGATGCCCGTCGATATTTTTCCTTATATCGATATCCCGATCCTCAGCGTGATATTTCAGTACGGCGGCCTGTCGCCGGAAGAAATGGCCAACCGGGTAGTGACGGGTTTCGAGCGCGGCCTCACCACCAGCGTCAACGACATCGAGCACATCGAATCCCAGTCCTATAGCGGCGTCGCGGTCATTCGCGTCTATTTCCATCCCGGCGCCCGCATCGAGCTGGCCCAGGCCCAGGTAGTCGCCAACGCGCAATCCAATCTGCGCGGCATGCCTCCCGGAATTTTCCCCCCCAATATTTTGAAATACGACGTTTCCAGCGTTCCGGTGCTGCAGCTCGGGCTGGGCAGCCCCACCATGAGCGAAGCCGCGATCTTTGACTACGGCAACGCGTTCATCCGCACCCAGCTCGCCACCGTCCAGGGCGCCACCGTACCCAACCCTTTCGGCGGCAAATTCCGCACCATCCTCGCCGATCTGGATCCCGAAGCCATGTATGCCAAACAGGTTTCGGCCAGCGACGTATCCAATGCCCTGCAGCTGCAGAACCTGATTCTGCCGGCCGGAAGCGCCAAATTCGGCGATCGGGATTATCAGATCAAGCTCAACAGCAGTCCCCGGACCATGGCTGAACTGAACGATATGCCGCTGAAGGTCGTCAACGGCGTGCCGGTTTACATGAAGGACGTCGCGCAGATTCGCGACGGCGGCGCGGTGCAGACCTCGATCGTGCGCGTCGATGGCCAGCGGGGCGCGCTCATGGTCGTCATGCGCAACGGCCGCGCTTCCACTCTCGCGGTAGTGGATCAGATCAAGAACGCGCTGCCGAAGGTTCTGGCTCAGGCTCCGCCGGATCTTCAGGTCCGGCAACTGGCGGATCAATCTCTGTTCGTCCGGGCGTCGATCCAGGGTGTGCTGCGCGAGGCCATCATCGCCGCCGCCCTGACCGGCATGATGATCCTGCTGTTTATCGGAAGCTGGCGCAGCACCATCATCGTCTGTATTTCGATTCCCCTGTCCATTCTCGTTTCCATCATTGTCCTCAGCCTGACCGGCCAGACCATTAACGTAATGACGCTCGGTGGACTGGCTCTCGCCGTCGGCATTCTCGTCGACGACGCGACCGTCGAAATCGAAAACACCCACCGCAACATGGCCATGAAAAAGCCGCTGGTACGCGCCGTGCTGGATGGCGCGCAACAGATCGCGGCGCCGGCCTTTGTATCCACGCTTTGTATCTGCGTAGTGTTCGTGCCGGTGTTGATGCTGACCGGCGCTGCGAAATACCTCTTCACGCCGCTCGCTATGGCGGTCGTTTACGCCATGCTCGCGTCTTATCTGCTGTCCCGGACACTCATTCCGAACATGGTTCATTACATGCTTCGCTCCGAAATGAAGCTTTACATTCTGGGTGAGCATGGCGAAACGGCGGGCGGAAAAGGTTTTATCTGGTGGACGCATTATGCCTTCAACCGCCAGTTCGAACGCATGCGCAATTTCTACGTTTCGCTGCTCGAACTCGCGCTCGATCACCGCAAGACCGTACTTTGCGGATTCATGCTGTTCGCCATCGGCTCGCTCGGGCTCGTTCATTTCATCGGCAGCGATTTCTTTCCCACGGTGGATTCCGGTCAGCTGCGCATGCACGCCCGAACGCCCGTCGGCACGCGCCTCGAGCAGGCCGAGGTGGTGTTCGGCCAGATCGAGGACGAGATCCGGCGCATCATCCCGCCCGGCGAAACCGGTACCATCATCGACAATATCGGTATTCCGAACGGCGGTTTTAATCTGGCGTTCGGCGACAATCCAACGCTCGGAACCGGTGACGGCGAAATTCTCATCTCGCTCAAGGAAAAGCGCAGCGCCACCACCGGCGAGTATCAGGACCGCATTCGCAAACGTCTTGCCGCCGCGTTTCCTGGAGTCGCCTTCTATTTCGAAGCCGCCAACATTACCAACCAGATTCTGAATTTTGGGCTTCCCTCGCCCATCGATCTCCAGATCGCCGGCCGCAATGCCGCTGCCGGGTACAAGCTGGCGCTCGAACTCCAGCGCAAGATTGCCCGCATCCCCGGCGCTGTTGACGTGCATGTGCATCAGGTCGTCGATTACCCTGAGATCCGGGTCAACGTGGATCGGAACAAAGCCGGGCAGATCGGGCTCTCGCAGGCCGATGTAGCCAACAGCCTGCTCATCTCGCTCAGCGGCACCGGGCAGATCGCGCCGGCGCAGTGGCTGAACTGGGACACCGGAGTGCAATACCAGATCGGCGCACAGACCCCGCAGCGCAAGATCGATTCGCTCGACGCGCTGCTGCGCACTCCTGTTGCGCCGCTCGGCAAATTCTCGAGCGCCGACGGTTCCACCGGCTCCAATCTGCTGAGTTCGGCCGCGGTCGGCGCCTCGCCCAGCCAGACATCGCTTGCATACGGCAATCCCGGCGCCGGAGCCGACGCGACACAGCACCTGGCGAATGTCGCCACCACGGTTCGCGGCGTGGCCCCGCAGATCGTCAATCACTACAACGTCCAGCCTGTCTTCGATGTCTACGCCAATGTCGATCGCCAGGATCTCGGAACGGTCGGCACCGAAGTCCGTAAAATCATGGCGGAGACGGAAAAGACGCTGCCCAGATCCATGACGCTCGATCTCCGCGGGCAGATCGCGACCATGGAAGCCTCCTTCTACCGCCTGGGACTCGGGCTGATCTTCGCCATTGTTCTCGTTTACTTCCTCATGGCTCTTAATTTCCAGTCGTGGCTCGATCCGTTCATCATCCTTATGGCTCTCCCCGGCGCGCTGGCCGGTATTCTCTGGATGTTATTCGTCACCCAGACCACCTTCAGCGTGCCTTCGCTGATGGGGGCGATCATGTGCATCGGCGTCGCCACGGCCAACAGTATTCTGATGGTGGTTTTTGCCAACGATCAGCGCCTCGAAGGATTGGACGAACGCGCCGCCGCGCTGGCGGCCGGGTCGGTCCGCATTCGCCCGGTCCTGATGACCGCGGCGGCGATGATCATCGGCATGCTCCCCATGGCGCTCGGCATGGGCGAGGGCGGGGAACAGAATTCTCCGCTCGGCCGCGCCGTCATTGGCGGCCTGATTCTCGCCACCGTCACAACGCTTTTTATCGTACCGGTCGTATACAGCCTGTTACGGAAAAATCCGCCGGTCGATTTTGATCGCAGACTCGAAGAAGAAGAGAACGAAGATGTCAGTTCGTATTTGTCCGCTTAGGCCCGGAAAGAATGCAGATTAGCGACGGAACTCCGGTTAAAGACAACGAAGCTCAGCTGCGCGCCGAGATTGAAGATCTCAAGCGCAAACTGGACGAGCACCAGCGCGGCGCGCACGCATCGCGCGCCCACGGAAAACCCGGCCGCCCCTCGGCCGCCACGCTCTGGGTGCTCGCCGTGGTCGTAGTCCTGATTCTCTGCGGTGCTTTCTTCGCGGGCTATCTGCCCGAAACCAGCCGGCAGACCGCGTTGGCCAAAGAAGCGAAGGAAGAAAGCCAGGCGCTCATTCCGGTCAACGTAGCCCTGGTCGAGCAGGCCCCGGCCAACAGCCAACTGGTCCTGCCGGGGAGCATCCAGGCCGTTACTGAAGCGCCGGTTCTCGCCCGCGCCAGCGGCTATATCAAAAGGCGCTACGTCGATATCGGCGATCGCGTCAAAGACGGTCAGCTTCTGGCCGAAATCGAGGCGCCGGAACTCGATCAGCAGGTACAACAGGCGAAAGCCGGCGTAGACCAGGCCCGTTCGTCGCTGGAACAGGCCACCGCCAATCTGCAGCAGGGCAAGACCAACGCGGAGATGGCGCGTTACACGAATGAACGCTGGCAGGCGCTGGTGCAGAAAGGTGCGGTCGCGCGCCAGGACGCCGATACCTACAAGTCGAACTATGAGGCTTCGGTTGAAAATGTGCAATCGCTCGAACAGGCGGTCGGCGTGGCCCGGCACAATGTGGATGCCGCGCAGGCGAATCTCGGGCATTTTACCGAGATGCAGGGGTATCTGAAGGTCAAGGCCCCGTTTGCGGGCGTGATTACCCTCCGCAATATCGATACAGGCGCGCTGGTCACCGAAGGCTCGACGCTGCTCTTCCGCATCGCCCAGACGGATCGTCTGCGAACTTACGTGAACGTTCCCCAGGCCGACGCGCCCGGAGTGCACGTCGGTGCGTCGGCAACGCTGAAGATTCCGGACCTGCCTTCCGCCGCTTTTAAAGGAACCGTCACCCGCACCGCCAGCGCGCTCGATCCCGCGACGCGCACGCTTCTGGTCGAGGTTCAGGTACCCAACGAAACCGGTAAGCTGTTGCCTGGCATGTATTCGGAAGTTTATTTCACTACGCCCCGGGTCCAGCCGCCGCTGATCATCCGCGGCGACGCGCTGGTCGTGCGTGGAGCCGGAAATTTTGTGGCCGTCGCGGATAACAGCGATATCGTCCATTACCGGAGCATCGATGTCGGGCGGGATTACGGCGACAGGCTCGAGGTGCTGGGCGGCGTGACTAAGGGCGAGCGCGTCGTTATCAGCCCCGGCGACTCGGTGCGCGAGGGCACGAAGGTCAAGCCGATGCTTGTCGGCAAACCGCCCGCCACTTAAATCAAACGAAGGCGATTGCGCGTCCGGCGACCGCCACGCCATACCAGAAAACGAGCGAGAGCACCGCGACTGTCTTCAGCAGGGCCGGATTGGTGTTGGCCCCCGGCCTCGTAATCCGGCGCTGCACGAGCAGATAGAGAAGAATGCCGGCCAGCAGGAACCACATCTTCCACGGAAACGCGGCGTTGTCATAACACTTCATCGCCTCCGAGAGAAACAGGAGGATGCCGCTGATGATGGTCACGACCGCTCCCCATATCGACCAGGGCGCAAGTTGCGTGGCGACCTCAGCGACCGATTGCCGCCGCATCCCGACCCCGAGCATGCGCAGATCGGTGATCGTGAGCGTGCCCAGCAGCAGCGTGAGCCCGAAAAGATGGAAGACTTCGACGACCGGGAATATATACGTCGATTCGCGAATAACGTTGCCGATCGTCGTGCTGTCGAACCACTGAAACAGATGCAGGAGACTCATATGTGATCGATCCTTACTTCAGGTTGTACGCGGTCCAGCGGCCGAAAAAGATGACCACCATCCAGAAAGTGAGGCCGAACCATCCCGCGAACCGGGCCTGTGGCGGCGTTATCCGGTCCTTGTTCCACTTGTCCACGCTCTTGAAGACGCCGGAGTGAAACCACAGGGCGTTTGCCCCCGCCAGGGCGATGGCGATCAGCTTGATCCGAAACGGATAGCTCTGGTACAGCTTGCCCGCTTCGGACCAGAAAAGAATGACTCCGCTCAGGAACGCCAGTACAAAGCCCGTGATCGAATACGGCAGCGTCTGCTCGATCACGTCCGTTACGGGTTCATTGCGAAGCGTAGCTCCGATCAGTCGCAGATCGACGAGAACGATGGTCCCGACGGAGAGGGCCAGACTCAGCACGTGCAGGGCTTCAACAGCCGGCCACACGTAAGTTGATTCGCGCAGTTGAGTGCCTATCGACGAGTCGGAGATCGACTGGCAGAGACTCTGAAGATCCATAATTGCCAAAGAAACCTATCGTATTAGAGGCGCTGGCGGTCAGTCAAATGTTTCTCGCAAAAGCGCAAAGTGCGCTGTGCGCGGCACCAGAAATGAGAGGGGCCCTTCCGGCCGGCGGCGGCGCGGACGCGACCCGTTTTGCGCGTGTTCTCAAATGCCCCTGTTATATACTCGGAAGTTGCGCTTCTCCGCTTCCGGCTCAAGCCCCTGCAACATCATCTCACGCTCTTCTATGATTGATTCAAAAGCTGTCCGATGCATCGCGTCCGGAGCCTCCGGGCGGGTGTATCCTCAAGTCACCGGCGAGTTGCTATGAAACCGACAATCGTTCGCAAGATCTGCCGCCCGGATGCCGCGATAGTCAGGCAGTTGGGGGATTTCGGCACGGCCACCGTGCACGAGGCGCAGGGCCGCGTCGGTCTGATGCGCCCGTATATGCGCCCGATCTACCCCACCGCGAAAATGGCGGGACCGGCTATTACGGTGTTGTCGACACCCGGCGATAACCTCATGATTCATGCGGCGGTCGAACTATGCCAGGCGGGCGACGTGCTCGTAGTGACGACGACTGCGGAGTCGACCGACGGGATGTTCGGCGAGTTGCTTGGTACGTCGCTGCGCGCGCGCGGTGTGGCCGGATTGATCATAGAGGCGGGATGCCGCGACGTGGCGGATCTTACGGCCATGCAATTTCCGGTATGGTCAAAAGCCATCTCCGCGCAAGGCACCGTGAAAGCCACGCCAGGCTGGGTGAATGTAGAGGTTTCCTGCGCGGGCGCTCTGGTGCGGCCGGGCGACGTAATAGTGGCGGATGTGGATGGCGTGGTCGTGGTGCCGCGCGAGCGCGTGCCTGAAGTTGCCGAAGCCAGCGATCAGCGCATCAAAAAAGAAGAGAAGAACCGCGTGCGCCTGAAAGCCGGCGAGTTGGGTTTGGAGATGTACGGTCTGCGTGCCAAACTCAGGGAACTGGGCGTTGAATGGGTGGACGAAGCGTAGATTCTGGAGTTCCTGGAGGTATAAACGTATGGGACAAATCGTAGCGGCTATGGCCACCGTGCACGCGCCGCAGTTATTCACGCGGCCTCCAAGCGAGGATCCTGCGCAGCTTGACGCCGACATCGCCGCCATGCGCGAGTTGGGCAAGAGTCTCGACGAGACGAAGCCGGACGCCATCATCGTGATCGGCAGCGACCATCTCGAGACGTTTTTTCTGTCGTCGGTGCCCACTTTCGCTGTGATGTCGGGCGAGGTTTCGCACGCGGTTTTCGCCGGCAGGGAATACAAGCTGCCGATTCATCAGGGATTGTCCGAAGACCTTCTTGAGAGCCTGGTGCGCGCCAATTTTGACATGTCTTATTCGCAGGATGCGGAGCTCGGACATGCCTTCGCCGCCGTCTACGAATGGGTAATCGATGGGCGCGCGATTCCGGTGGTGCCGATTTTCGTCAATGTTTATCTGCCGCCGCTCGCCAGCGCGCGGCGCTGCGAGGCACTGGGCAAGGAGATTGCCAGGGTCATTGCCAGACGGCCGGAGCGGGTAGCCATCGTCGCCAGCGGCGGCATGTCGCATTACCCGGGCACGTGGAAGTATTCGGTGCCGGATTTCGATTTCGATCATTGGGCGATAGCGAAGATGGAGAAGGGCGAGCACGATGCGCTTCTGGATCTTTCGGTCGAGCAACTGGACGAAGTCGGCAACACGGAAATGTTGCCGTGGATGATCCTGTTCGGCGCGATCGGCAACATCCCGGGCGAGTTGCTGACCTATCAGCCCACGTGGCACCACGGTCACGCGGTGATGCGCTTCCTGCCATATTCGGGCAAAATCGGCCCGTCGAAGGAAGGGCAGATGGCGCCGAAGACGATCGAGTTCAAGAACTCGGGGTCGTATGAGTTCTACAAGCATCCGGCTGCGTCTTCCTACAGACTGAACAAGCTTATTTACGACCTGCGTCACAAGCAGCAACTGCGTTATCGCTTCCTGAACAACACCAAGGACGTGACGGACGAGTACGGCCTGCCTCCGGCTGAAGCCGAAGCCATGAAGACGCTCACCGACGAAAGCATCGACGCACTGCGTTCGCTGAAGAATCACCCGCTGGTGGATGTCGGGGCGCATCCGCTGGGCATGCTGATGTGTCTGGTCGTAGTGCAGGCCGAAGCCAGAAGACTCAAAGCGGCGCAGACGCAGTAAGCGCCCGAATTCACTCCCGCCTGGAAATCGCGACCGGCATGATCGTCGACTCACACCAGCACTTTGTTCGTCTCGCCCGCCACCCCGAGGTGGAGGGCTTTCGGGAAGCCCAGCTTGCGGGAAAGAATCCTGAAGCGCTTCCGCATCTGTCCGACGCGGACATCACGAAAAGCCTGCAGCAGGTTGTCAGCCTCATGGATGCGCGGGGGGTCGATATGGCCTTCGCCTCCCCGCGGGCGAAGGCGATGGCGACGCACGACGGCACCGTGGAGCAGAACGCCATCTGGGCCGATCTCAACGACAGCCTGGTTCTGCGCGCTTGCCAGTTGAATCCGGGGCGATTCGCGCCCGTGGGTATGCTCGGGCAACATCCCTCGTGCCCTGCGCCGCAGATTGCGAAACAGATCGAGCGCTGGGCCGGCGACGGTTTCGTGGCCTTCAATTTCGATCCGGATGGTACCGGCGGCCGCTGGCTGAACCAGCCGTTCACCGGCAAGCACAACTACCCGGTGTTCGAGGCGGCGCAGGCTCTGGACGTGCCGCTGGTACTGCATGGCAGCGAGTCGATCAACCGGAACTTTCCGCATACGGCCCTTCAATATCTGATCGCCGATATCACCGGCTTCGTGCAACTCATGATGGCGAAGGACCTGTTCCGGGAGTTCCCGCGGCTGCGCTTTCTGGTCCCGCACGGTGGCGGCGCTCTGCCTTGCCAGATGGGGAGATGGAGGGCGATCGCGAAGTACAACAACTGGGCCAGTCCGGACGAGATCCTCGGCAACGGTAATGTTTTTGTGGATACCTGCGTGTACAACCACATGAACATGCAGATGCTGTTCGACGCGGTGCCGCTCGACAATATCCTGTTTGGTTCGGAATGCGACGGGGCTTTCCCGGGCGTCGTCAACGACGAGACCGGGGATCACTACGACAACACTCGCCGCTATATCGACGATTCGAAGCTGAGCAGCGCGGACAAGGATCGTGTTTATTCAGGAAACGTCAGGCGCGTCTATCCGCGCGGCAGCCGCTGGTTCCAACAGTGAGCGCAGGACTGCCTTAGCCGCGCAGGAAGTTCTGTAATTCCGCGAGAGTTTCCTTCGGGGCGCTCTCCTGCAGCGAGTGGTTGCCGGGCAGGCCCTTGCCGTTCACGTTCACGCC
Organism: Terriglobia bacterium; assembly: GCA_963788485.1. Lineage (GTDB taxonomy): Bacteria > Acidobacteriota > Terriglobia > Bryobacterales > Bryobacteraceae > BOG-234. Next base: position 20,342 of record CAWBIS010000295.1, on the reverse strand, counting down.
TTCGTCTTTCCAGATGCCGAGCACGTCGTAAAGTTTTCCCATGGCGCCATTGGCGGCCCAGAGAACCAGCAGCGGACATTGGATCTTCTTGCCCGCCTTCATATCCGCGTCGTCGATCTTGAGATCGATGGAAGCCGAAGCGCGGTAGTCTTCGCACATCGCATGCAGCATCGCCGGGTCCGAATTCAGGCGCCGGTATTCGGCCTGGGCTTCGTCCGTAATCGGCCGCCTCGGTGGCGCTGTGTTCACCTTCAGTAACTCGTTCTCCGGGCCGGGCGCCGGGCGCAGATAGTTGAACCAGTGGAAATACGCCTGGACGAATTCGATCGTCACGTGGCTGTAAAGATAGTGCGCCGGAACGATATCCATGACCGCCAGCTTTGTCACGACGTCCGGATGGTCGATCGCCATGCGGCGTCCCACGCGGCCTCCGCGATCGTGACCCACCATGCGGAACTGGTTGTAGCCGAGGTGCTTCATCACTTCGACGCCGTCAAGCGCCATCGGACGTTTCGAGTAGTCCGAGTGATCGCCGCCGCCGGCCGGCTTGCTCGAATCGCCGTAGCCGCGCAGATCGCACATCACCAGCGTGTAGTCTTTGGCGAGATCGGGCGCGATTAAACGCCAGGTGATCAGCGATTGCGGCGCGCCGTGGAACATCAGGACCGGTGGGCCCGAGCCGCCAATCACCGCGTTGATTTCAGCTCCGGAAGTCTTGATGCGCTCATTGCGGAAGCTGGCCGGGAAGAGGCGCTTCCACGCCGGCTCCTGCGCGGTGGCTTCAGTCGATGAAGTCTGGGCGGCGGCTTTCTTTGCGAGGAAAGCCGCCGCGCCGGAGGCGAGAACTGTCTGTTGCAACAAGCGTCGGCGAGTCGGCATGAAAGCTCCTGAAACTACCCAACGGTCAGAGGTTCGAGTTTGAGCGGCCCGGTGCTGTCGCCCACTTTATCGATGGGTACGCCAACGCTGTCCAGAACCGTTACCAGCAGATTCGCCATCGGCGTGTTCATTTTGTAATCGTAATGATAGCCGGTTTTGAACTTGCCGTTCAGCTTGCCGGCCAGCAGAACCGGCAGATCCGAATGACGATGCAGGTTCCCGTTGCCCATGCCGCTGCCGTAGAAAATCAGGCTGTGATCGAGCAGCGATCCGTCGCCGTCGGGCGTCGCCTGCATCTTTTCGAGCAGGTACGCCAGCATCTGCACGTGATAAGTATCGATGCGGGCCTTCTGCGAAATCAGATCCGGATCGTCCCGATGATGCGAAATCAGGTGGTGCTGGCCGGGAATGCCAATCATCGGGTAAGTGCGTCCGCTCAGTTCGCGCGCGATGATCATGCTGAAGACGCGCGTAATGTCGGCGCGATAGGCGATCAGCTGCAGATCGAACATCAGCTTCGTGTGCTCTTCAAACGATGCCGGGATGCCGATCGGGCGATCGGGCAGTTCGATGTCGGCGTCGGTGTGCTTCTCCGAGCTCTGAATACGCTTTTCCACTTCCCTCACCGAGTCGAGATACTCACTGAGTTTCGAGCGATCGCCGTGGCCCAGGCTCGCGGCCAGCGAACTGGCCTCCTCGGCCACGGAATCGAGAATGCTGTCCTGCTTCTGCACGCGCGCCAGACGCTGCGCGTTGCTGCCGCCATCGCCGAACAGGCGCTCGAAGATGACGCGCGGCTGGTTCTCGGTGACGTTCGGGGTGGTCGGCGTACGCCACGAAATGGTGTTGACGTAGAAGCAATCGCCGGAATCGCAGGAACCCTGCGAAGGCTGATCTACGGTCATTTCAAGCGACGGAATCGGCGAGTCCTTACCGATGAATCCGGCCGCGATCTGGTCCGCGGTGGTGGCGAGCTTCACTTCCACGCCCGGCTGCGTCCGGTCGTACGCGTGGACGCCGGTCAGCCAGGCGGCCGCGGCGCGCGTGTGGTCGCCGCTGCCGTCGCCCTTGGTATCCGCTTCCAGATGCGAGAGACCGGTGAGGACGTTGAACTGCCCGTTCACCTTTTCGAGTGGCTTCAGGTTCGGCGTGAGTTCGAAGCCTTTGCCGATTTTGACCGGCTTCCATTGATCGAAGATTATGCCGTGCGACACATAAACGAACCCAAGGCGGGGGAACGCCTTGACAGTGTCGGCCTTCAAGGCCGGAACCATGGAATCGAGCATCGGCAGCGCCATCGATGCGCCGAGTCCCCGCAAAATAGTTCTACGCGACAAATGCTTCTTCGTGATGAACATCATGGTTTTTTCCCCGCTACCGTCGTCTGCTCTCGTTTCACGCTTCTCATCTGGAAGGGAACGCTCTCCGCGACGCCCACTACCAGGTCCGAAAATCTGTAATCCTTCGCCGCCGCGTCGTGGACGATCCGGCGAACCGCCGGAGCATCGTAATACTGAACGTTGCGCCCGATCGCGTACATCAGAAGTTTCTCCGCGACAGCTCCGGCAAAGCGTTCCGGATCCCGCAGAACCATATCCCGCACGCCAGCTACGCCATTTACGACCGTTCCATCCGCCAGTTTACTGGTGACATCGATCGGTTTGCCCGCATCGTGATCCCGCCATTGGCCGACGGCATCGAAATTCTCGAGTGCAAAACCGATGGGGTCCATGCGTGCGTGGCAGTTGGCACAGGCCGGATTCGCCCGATGCTGCGCCATGGCCTCGCGTAGCGTGAGCGCTTCGCCGGATTTATTGCTCTCGGTCTTGAGCGAAGGCACGTTCGGCGGTGGTGGGGGTGGCGGCGAAGCCAGCAGGTTCTCCAGAACATACTTGCCACGCAATACGGGAGAAGTACGCGTGGAATAGGAGGTCAGAAGCAGGATGCTGCCTTGTCCCAGAAGTCCGCTGCGAGGGCTGCCCTCCGGCCAGGTCACCCGGCGGAACTGGCTCCCGCGCACATTCGGTATACCGTAATGCTCGGCCAGACGCTCGTTTACGAAGGTGTAGTTCGCCGTAAGCAACTCGCGCACGCTTCGATTTTCGCGCAAAATGCTGTCGAGGAATAGTTCAGTTTCGCGCTTGAGAGCACTGCGCAGGCCGTCGTCGAAATCGCGGAACAGGAAAAGGTCGGGCGCTTTTACGTCCACATCGCGCAGATAAAGCCACTGGGCGGCGAAGTTGGTGACCATGGATTCCGAGCGCGGATCGGCCATCATGCGCCGGACCTGCTCTTCCAGAACATCCGGCCGCTTCAGTTTGCCCGATTCGGCGACCTTCAGCAGTTCGTCGTCGGGAATGCTGCTCCAGAGAAAGAATGAGAGGCGTGAGGCGAGTTCGAGATCGCTGATGGGGTAGGTCGAGCCGGGCGCCGCGTTATCGGGATCACGCTCAAGGCGATAGAGGAACTGCGGGCTCACCAGCAGGCGCTCGATCGCGGTCTCAATACCGCGATCAAAGGCGTAGTTCGCGGGTGCTGCCGCATGCCCTTTCTCGTAGAAAGGCAGAATCCTGGCTACATCCGAATCATTGACTGGACGCCGGTAAGCCCGTCGCAGCAGAGTGGAAAGAATTTGTTTCGCGCAGGAGATCTCATCGGCGGAGGTCGCCGGGCGGCAGGTGAAAATTCGCTCGCGGCTCGGCGTGTCGCCCGGGCCAGTGACGTTATAAGGACCGCGGACCGTCACCGTCCCCACCGCCGGTTGTGTCCCGCGGCTGTGCTGCCGGGGACGCAGCGTGGCTTCGTCGAGCGCTTCGGTATGCTGCACGAACGTCACGCCGATTAATCTCGGACCGGCTTTCACCGGAATGCGGAAATTGACTGGCGCCACGCCTCGTCCGCGCCCAGGGCCGCCGACCGGTATCAATCCCTTCCGTTCTCCGTCGACAGTGAGTTCGAGCTGATGGATATCGTGGGAGGCGCCGGCCAGATCCACATGAATCTCGTATTCGCCATCCACGGGAAAATAGCTGTGCACCGCGATACCGCCGCGGGTGCCGAACGGGAGGCCTTCCACCCGCTCATTCTGCGGCTCGTCGAGCGACAGCGGGTAAATGTTTTCCATCACGGGCGTCGCGGTATCGCCAACCGCGAGGCGGCTGATTTTCCCCGCCGCATCCAGATAACGCTCCATGATGGATGGTGAAACGTAAAGAAGATCCGCGATATTGTCGAAGCCGCTGCTCGCGTTGTCGGCCGGCAGAAGAAACGTGTAATCCATTTCCTTCGGAAGATCGTTAACAGCCAGGAGGTCGCGAATCGCGTTCTTGTATTCGGTGCGCGTCAAACGGTGCAGGCTGGGCAGTTCGCCGGCGTTCGGATGTGCCTCGGAGGCCCGATCCAGTTCGGTTTCGAGGTACGACGCGACCTGGGCGTAAGTCGCCGCGTCCGGCCGCGGCATTCCAGTGGGCGGCATGGATTTGGCCCGAAGCTGGTGTATCACTCGTTCCCAAAGCTCGGCGTTATTCTGTGGCTGTTCGGCCGCTTCCGGATCGAGCACGACACCGCCGGTCTTTAATTTGGCGTTGTGGCAGGTGACGCAGTATTTACCGATCGCGGCGGAGGTTGGTTTCGGATCGTTTACTTGAGCCCGGCCTGGAACCGCTGAAAATCCGAGGAAAAGCGCCAACAGCAGGGAGACGGGAGGTTTTGCAGACTGCCTGGAGGAAGTCAAGGTAACTGGCTGTATTTTATACCAGACGGAGCCCTATCGGGCGTGGGGAGGGTATTTCGACATGGATTTCTTCACCATCGCGTCCAGTTTGCCTTCGATCTTCGCCGGCTGGCTGTTGTCTTCGCTGGCAATGGCTCTCCACACCAGGGAACGCGTCGCCGTGTCGCGCAGATCGATCACCAGCGTTCCTTCTGTATAAGGCACTCGCACGACCCGCGTATTGAGTCCGCGCCATCCCGCCGGGTAGGTTTCGATTTCACTTTTCCGCGCCGAACCAAAACGATATCGGACGTTCAGATCCGCCCGCTCGGTTGTCAGAGTCAACCCCCGGGCGGTCAGGTCGCGCTCGATATCGGCCTCGATACGCTTCTTCACCAGATCGCTGTTCAGTGCGGGATTCCTGCTGTTGAGTTGGCCGTTGTGTATGGCGAAGGTTCGGTACCTGCTGAAATCCGCCGCCTGATCAAACTCGATCGTGATCTGCTGAGCGAAGCCGCCAGCAGTCAACAGACAGGTCAGGAGGATTACCCTCATTAGTTGGGACTTTACCACGGAATGCGGCTTTCAGCACGCTATGGCAAACTTTCTTCTCTCGATCGCGGCTAAACCGGGTTAAAGGACAGTTATCGGGCATCCTGCAGACGCCCTTTCCACTCGCCGCCGCGGCCGCTCCAGTACCGCAGGGCGGATTCCACGGTCGCCGCCAGATAAAATACTGCGATTCCGGGCAAGCAAAACGCCACCCAGCGGGGAACGCGATACTCATTAACCATCGGCGTAAAGATGGCGGCGCCGAGCGCCCAGGCTGCCGCTCCAAAAACCATCGCCATCCGCTCCCCGCTGAGCAGAGCCGGGACCGGCGCCACATAAATCATGAGCATCCCGAGAATCGTCGCCAGCAGAAGGACTGCGGAATGGTGCAACTGCGCGAACGCGGAGCGCGCAATCATGGCGCGGATTTCACCCTCCGTTCCGTATTCGCGTACGCTGCGAATCGCCAGTGGACTCGTGCCCAGCCACACGCGCCCGCCCGCGCTCTTGACGCGCTTCGCCAGCGCACAATCGTCGATCAAAGCGGAGCGGATGCCGGCGACGCCGCCGATTCTTTCCAGCGTTTCGCGCCGAATCAGCATGCACCCGCCGGCAGCCGCGGCCGTCGCACCTCTTGAGGCAACCCAAGCCGGGGGATACAGCATGAAAAAGAAATAGACAAAGGCGGGAAGCAGCAATTTCTCCGCCGGTGATTCCGTGCGCAGCCGCACCATCACGCTGACCAGATCGAAACCGCTTTCGGCTTTCGCCAGCAGGCTCGCGAGAGCTTCCGCGGACGCGTATTCGATATCCGCGTCGGTCAACAGGAAGAATTCCGGACGGCCCGTTTCCGCCTGAACTGCCGACGCGACGGCCCACAATTTGCCTTTCCATTCCGGCGGCCGCGGGGCAACAGACACTACCTGGTCCGCACCCGCCGCGGCTGCCGCGGTGCCGTCGGTGCTCTGGTCGTCCGCCACGACAATCCGCAGGGTTCCGCCGAACCGCTGTGCACGAAGCGAACGCACGGTCGTCCCGATCAATTCGGCTTCATTCCGCGCCGGAATCACCGCAGTGACCTCGATACCCGGCCTCGGGGACGGGGCGCCAGGCAGTCGCTCCCGCAGCTGCCAGAACCGCCCCCTCAGGCACGCGAGACAGATCTGTGCGGCCAGCGAAAATTGAGCGGCGGTGGCGACGATTTGTATCGGAATTTTCATCCCCATCTGTTACTGTGAGGCTAATGTCGCGAGAGCCTTCCCTGCAAGACCCTCTTCGTTTCCACCGCCAAACCCCTCCTTGCGCCGTGGTGATCTTCGGCGCGAATGGCGATCTGACCAAACGCAAACTCATGCCGGCGTTGTATCGCCTGGCGTGGGAAGGCCGGCTGGCGCCGGGATTCGCGGTCATCGGCCTCTCGCGCACCGCGATGTCGAACGACGACTTTCGCGGGGCCATGCACGATTCCGTGGCGAAATATCTTGAAGACTCTCCTTTCGACGAGGACCTCTGGAAATCGTTCGCCCAGGGGCTTTTTTATATGCCGGGCGACGTCGGCGACCACGCCACCTATCAGCGCCTTGCCGATTGTCTCAAGGAGGTCGAGCAATCGCGGCAGACCGGCAGCAATGTCTTGTTTTATTTATCCACGCAGCCCAGCCAATATGCCGAGATTGTGGAGGGCATCGGCGCCGCCGGGATGGCGAACGAAGACGGCGGCTGGCGGCGGGTGATTATCGAGAAGCCTTTCGGCCACGATCTTACCAGCGCCAGGGAACTCAACGTCAGGCTGCATAAGGTACTCGATGAAAGGCAAATCTATCGCATCGATCACTATCTGGGCAAGGAAACCGTGCAGAACATCCTCGCCTTTCGCTTCGGCAATGGAATCTTCGAACCGCTATGGAACCGGCGTTACATCGACCACGTGCAAATTACCGCCGCCGAATCGATCGGCGTCGAAGGCCGCGGCGGCTATTATCAGGAGGCCGGTGCGCTGCGCGACATGATTCAGAACCACCTGCTGCAGGTGGTGGCCACCATTGCCATGGAGCCCAGCGCGACCTTCTCGCCCGACGCCGTGCGCGACGAACGGGCCAAACTGCTGCGCTCGATTCATGTGATGAAGCCGGAGGAAATCGCGGCCAATGCAGTCGCGGGGCAATACGGCCCGGGACGCGTGGGCGGCAATCAGGTAGTCGGCTTTCGCGAAGAAAAAGGAGTCAAACTCGACTCGCAGACCGAAACTTACGCGGCGGTCACCTTCATGATCGAAAACTGGCGCTGGGCCGCGGTTCCCTTCTATATCCGTACCGGCAAATACCTGCCCAAGCGCGTTACCGAGGTTGCGATCCATTACCGGTCCGCGCCCCTGGCAGTGTTCCGCAACGAGTTCGGCGAAAACAGCCAGGCCGTGCCCAATCTTCTCATTCTGCGCATTCAACCGGAAGAAGGCATTTCGCTCAAGTTCGTTTCCAAGCATCCCGGCGCCGGGATGACTCTGCGGCCCGTCTCCATGGATTTCAATTACGGCTCGGCCTTCGGTGAACGTTCGCCTTCGGCCTATGAAACCCTGCTGCTCGACGCCATTATTGGCGATGCGACGCTTTATACCCGCCAGGATATGGTCGAAGCAAGCTGGACCGCGGTGCAGCCGATCCTGGATTACTGGAGCACGCAGAAATATCCGTTCCCGAATTACCCGGCGGGCACCTGGGGTCCCGCGGCCGCGGACGAAATGCTGGCGCGAAGAGGGCATGTCTGGAGGAGGCCATGACTCCGCCTTCGAAAACAAAGAGGAGACCATGACTCGGGCTTCGGAAATAAAGAGGCGGCACCGATGCCGACTTTAAAAACAAAGAGGCGGCCTTGATGCCCACGCAAACCGTCAAGCCCGACAACATCCTCCACGAGATCTCGGAACTGTGGAACAACATGACGAAGCCGCAGCCGGGAGAGGCGCCGGAAGAATATTCTGCCGGCAGCCTGCGCGCCTGCGCCATGACCTTGATCCTCTTCGTCAACGCCGAGGAGGATCCGCTCGCGCTCGACGGCACGCTCGAAGCCGTCATGCGCGCGCACCCCAACCGCGCCATCATCGTGCGCTTGAAGGAAGACGGCGGTACGCTCGAATCCCGCGTCTCCGCCCGCTGCTGGATGCCGGTCGGCCATCACCGCGAAGTCTGCTGCGAAGAGATCGAGATCACCGCTTCGCTCGGACGCCTGGCGGATATTCCCGGTATCGTTTCACCGCTCGCCGCGCCCGATGTGCCGCGCGTGGTCTGGTTCCGCTCGCCTCGTCTCGAAAGCGCTCCGGATATCAGCGATCTGCTGACTCTCGGGGACAAAATCATTGTGGATTCCGAACGCCCCGGCGCGCCCACTTTCGCCGACCTGAGGGTGTTGGCCCAGGCCGGACACATCGTCGCCGATCTCGCCTGGACGCGCCTCACCAAAATCAGAGAGTTGCTCGCTCACCTTCTCGGAGACCGCGGCGGCGATCCCGTCCGCAGCGTTTCCATCGACTATTCCGGACCCGAACCATCTGCCGGAACCCGCTACATGCAGGCGTGGCTTCGTTCCGAAATGCCTGGAATCGACGTCGATCTGCGCCGCATTGATGCGGCTGCGCGCGGCGAGATCAAAGCCATTCATATCCCTCCGGACCTCGATATTCAGGTGCGATCCAGTTGTGCGGAATTTGAGATCGGCACACTACGCCAGCGCGCGAATTTTCCTGGTTGCGCCGATCACGATCTGCTGCGCGAGGAACTGAACATCATGACCCACGATCGCGTCTTTGAGCGCGCCCTGCAAAGGATGTCCGTGTGGATCCCGAGATCCTGATCTTCCCGGCGCCGCTCGCCGCCGCCGAGGCGTGTGGCGAGCGGACGCTCGAATTGCTCGCCCGGGCCAAACGAGATCGCGGGACGGCCACGCTCGCGGTATCCGGCGGAAACACGCCGAAGATGATGTTTCATTGGATGGCAAGCCGTGGCTTCGACTGGTCCGGAGTCCAGTTATTCCAGGTGGACGAGCGGTGCGTTCCGGCGGACGACGCCCAGAGCAATTTCCGTATGATTCGCGAATCGTTGCTGCTGCCCGCGCGAATCGATGAAAGCCAGTTCCATCGCGTCCGTACGGAATTGCCGCCCGCCGAGGCTGCCCTGGCATATGAAGACGAAATCCGGCGCGCGATGAACCTGCGCCAGGGGGACGTGCCTGTCTTCGACGTAATCCAGCGCGGCATGGGACCCGACGCGCACACGGCTAGTCTGTTCCCCGGCGAGCCCCTCATTGCGGACCACACGGGCATCGCCGCCGCCGTGTGGGTGGCGAAATTCAACCAGCATCGCGTCACTCTGTTGCCGGCGGCGCTCGAGCGTGCGCGCTGCACTTTATGCCTCGCCACGGGACTTGAAAAGGCGGAAGCCCTTTATGCCGTTTTGCGCGGCGGGCATGATCCGCTGCACGCGCCATCGCAGATTGCCTCGCCGGAAATGGTCTGGTATGTGGACGAGAGCGCGGCCGGGCTCATTCGATCCGGCGCGTAAGGACGGCGGTACCAGAGTTCAGCCCCTGCTGCGTTCCGAGTTCGGTGGCGTTCCAGTCGATTCTGAGGGAGTTCTCCGAGACCAGCCTGAGCGTGAGCTCGCCTTTTGCGCCGCCCGCTCCAACCCAGGGAATTGTTGTCTGCACGCCGGGCGTTGAAGTTCCCGTGAACGTGAAGTTCACATCCGGTGATATCGCCCGGTCCACGATCTCAAAACGGGCGCGGTACTTTCCGTACAGCATGCCCTTGTCCTCGGAGATGGTGGCCTCGATGTATTCGGGCGGATACAGAGCCTGATTCTTGTTATGCTGGCCCAGCGTCGGCTTCGCATAGAACCAGAATCCGGCGAGCTTATGGGTCGCCGGCTTATCGATCCGGGGCGCCGGCAGAGCGGGCAGCACGGGCGACTTTGCCAGTGAAGGCAGCTCCGTCATCGCCAGTGCAGGCAACCGCACCTCGGTGGTCTCGGGCCCTTCCGCCCCGGCGGACTGCGGCCCCGAAGCAGAGCTGCGCAACCGGCCCAGCTCATGCACCGCGGCATCGCGCTCCAGCGTCCTCGCTTTCAGGTCCGACCGCAGGCTGGCGATCAGGGATGCCTGATCGCCAGAAGTACTGGCCGGCGCGGATGAAGAAGCGGCAACCGCCGGCGCTGCGGGATTCGGTTCGCGCACTCGATTCTGTGGGCCCGGTGCGCTTTCGGTTGTGAACCAGATCAATGATCCGAGGCCGCAAAGGATGGCCGCGGCCCAGGCTGCTCTGGCCGCTCTCTGCCGCATGAGGGGGCTGATAAACGAGCGCTCCTCCGGGATTGCCGGAGGGTATTCTTCCTCCAGAAACTCGTCGTATTCACGTCGTTTTAACGGATCGGAAAGAACCCCGTAGATGCGGTTCAGCTTCCGCATCTGCGCTTCGGCGACCCGTTTCAACTGGAGGTCGGTATGCTGATCGGGATGAAGCAGACGGGCGAGCGCGCGGAAGGCGTCCCGGATCTCTTCGGGAGTCGCGCCGGGCGCCACTCCAAGCTCTTCGTAGAAGTTGATCTCGCCGGCACGATAAGACCCGAGCATATGTGGGAAAAGATACGATCTCGCCTTCTGATAACACTATCGAAACAGTTCGCCCGTGGCAACTGTATCCCGACCAGTATGACGCGAGCGTGGGACCGTTACAATCGGGATGGGAACCAATCCTGTCCGGTGGCAGGCGCAGTCTTCAAAACTGCCGAACGTCCTTTGGTCGTTGGTCGATTCGACTTCGACTGGTTCCCGCCAGACAGCCTGTTTTGCGTACTGCTGGGTTACACTGAGGAGAGCCCTCGCCCAGTATTCCCCGGTCGTCTAATGGTAGGACAGCGGCCTTTGGAGCCGTGAATCGTGGTTCGAATCCATGCCGGGGAGCCACATCTTTTGTTTCAATAGCTTGCAAAAGAATTTGAAGTTTCCGCGTACGAGTTTCGTACCTTCTGCGCCAGATGTAAATCATTGATTCACAGACAACAGTTCGCAGAGCATGGATTCCAAAATCGAATCCATGCTACGTAGGAATACAAAACGAAAAGATGCCGGCTAAATGCTTTGGCGCGGCCCACGGCGGGCCGCCTTTGGCTAGACGTAAACTGCGTGGCCGAGCATCGCCATTAATCCGAACAGTAGCCGCTGAATGGCTTCAGCCGCGGAGCGCAGACGATGCTCCAGAATGGCCACGCGTTGCGCGAGAGCGATGTTGTTGTCGCGCAGGTGCGAGATCACGACCGAAGAGCGAAAAGCCAGCACCAGCAGCACGGCCGCTCCCAGCAGGAACAGCGCCAGCGGCGAATCGGGCAGGCCCAGCAGGTTGCGCACCGCGTCCAGCAGGCCGCGCCAGAGCGAAAGCACCAGCATGGCCAACGAGGCCAACAGCCAGGTGACCGAATATTCCACCCGGATATGAGCGCGCCGCAGCGATGTGAGAACCATCACCAGAAGGAGAATACTCACGGCGGTCGTGACATGCAGCAATCGATCCATCGAACCTCCCTGGCTGGGCCACTATTGCGGCGGCGGCGCACGCCGCTCGTACTTGAGCACGTTAACGAATACGCCCAGCAACACGTGGACAATGTAGTACAACGATTTCCGCGCCGTCAATGTGGACCGGCCGGCCAGCCGGGGTGCATCCGGCAGGGGATTTCCTCGAAGCGGAAGCGGCGGCGCTGCAGCACGACCAATGCCTCAATTTCAGGGTACTCGAGCGGGAAGCTGCGGCTGAAGACGTCGAGGGCGCGCCGGTTGACTCCCACGAACCCGGAGGTCGGGTCGCACACGGGCCTGCCGAGAATAGGGCGCAACATGAGGCGGAAAAACCGGATGCCCAAAGCGCGTACCCAACCGGTGTGCCAGACGCCGAATTGCTCGCCGCCGGGCGGCGAGGTGGGCAAGAAGCTCGACTTCCTGCTTCAGGAGATGAACCGCGAAGCCAACACCCTGCTCTCCAAAACCGGCGGAGTAGGCGGCAAAGGAACCCGCATCACCGAACTGGGCCTGGCCATGAAATCGGAGATCGAAAAGGCCCGCGAACAGATTCAGAACGTGGAATAACATAAACGACCGAAGCTCAGGCAAAGGACAAACGATATCGTGGCAGGAATTCTCTTCATCATTTCGGCGCCCTCGGGCTCGGGCAAGAGCACGCTGGTCAGCGAGGTGCGCAAGCAGTTGACCGGCATCGAGTTTTCCGTCTCCTGGACGACGCGCCCGCCGCGCGGCTCGGAGCAGGATGGGCGCGAATACCACTTCACCACCCGCGAGGAGTTCGAGCGGATGGTCGCCGCCGGTGAGTTTCTGGAGCACGCCGAGGTCTTCGGCAACTATCTACGGCACGGCTCGCGCCTCGCTGGAACAAGCCCGGCGCGGGGGCCACGACCTGGTGCTGGACATCGACGTGCAGGGCGCCGCGCAGGTGCGCGCCAAAATGCCCGAGGCGGTCAGCATCTTCGTTCTGCCGCCCAACCCCAAGGTTCTGCGCACCCGCCTGCGCAATCGCAGCCGCGCCGAGGGCGTCGTGGACGAGGCGGAGGTCTATCGCCGCCTGAGCGAGGCCCGCAAGGAGATTGAGAATTATCGCGAATACGGCTATATTCTAGTCAACGACATTCTGGACCGGGCGGTGGCGCAACTGGAGGCGATTGTGCTGGCCGAACGCTTCTATCGCAATGGCGAGCCGATCGCTTATCGTCCGAGCCGGGTGTTTGAGGTGGCTGCCGCCTGTCTGCAAGCCAACTCGCTGGAGAGGCTGAAGCCCGTGATCGAGGCCTTCGGGATTGGGCAACCGCACGACCAGCAGCAGTTTAACTTTGGAGAGGACTCCGATGACGATTGAAACCGGCTTCGACTCGAACTATCGTAAGGTGATGGTGGCTGCCCGCCGCGCCCGCCAGTTGCAGAGCGGCTCCCGCGCCCTTATCCCCACGCAATCCACCAAGCCCTGCCGCATTGCCCAGGAAGAGATTTCCGCCGGCAAGATCGCCTACGAGAAAACCGAAGCCCCGGTCGTTAAGCCGCTGATCGAAGGCCCGGCCGTTCCGATCCTGCTAAGTTAATTTGGTCTCGTCCGTTACCCAGGTTTCAATGCTTTGTGCGCCAACTTTCCGCCTTTTTGTGGGTGAATGGGAAACCATGCGCAAACTACGCTCCCATCATTCCACGTGTCCTTACCCAATCGAAACCGCTACAATCGAGTCATGAGAATCACGGTCGGAGTCTCCGGCGGAATTGCCGCGTACAAGGCGGCCGAGTTGGTGCGCGCGCTGCAACGGCAGGCCATCGAAGTTCACGTCGTCATGACCGAGGCAGCCGGCAAGTTCGTGCAGCCGCTCACTTTTGCCGCCCTCACCGGCCACAAAGTTATCACCAGCATGTGGGACGACGCCGGAACCGCAAGTAGTACATACGATTCCTCTATCGAGCATATTGGCGAGGCGCAGTGGGCCGACGCGTTGGTCGTTGCCCCGGCCACGGCCAACATCCTGGCCAAATTTGCCCACGGCATCGCCGATGATTTCCTGACCACCTTATACCTGGCCACCACCGCGCCGGTCTTTGTGGCGCCCGCGATGAACGTGAATATGTGGGAGCATCCGGCTACACAAGCAAATCTGGAGACTCTTCGCCAGCGCGGCGTGCGTGTCATCGAGCCGGGCACGGGCGAGCTGGCCTGCGGCACCGTGGGTGCTGGAAGGATGGCCGAGCCAGCGGCGATTGCCGAAGCCGTACTCTGCGCTCTGGGCCGCTGTCACGATCTGGCCGGCGAAGTCGTGCTGGTCACTGCCGGCGGCACCCGCGAGGCCCTCGACCCCGTACGCTTCATCGGCAACCGTTCCAGCGGCAAGATGGGCTATGCGCTCGCCGATGCCGCCCAGAGCCGAGGCGCCAAAGTCATCCTCATCAGCGGTCCTTCCGGGCTTCTTCCTCCCGCGCATTGTGAGTTGATCCGAATCACCACAGCCGCCGAGATGCGCGAGGCGGTGCTCGACCGTATGACCGAGGCCACGCTGGTCATCAAAGCTGCCGCCGTTGCCGACTACCGTCCCGTCACCGTCTTCGATCAAAAGCTCAAACGCAGTGGACCGCTCATGCTGGAACTCGCGCCGACCGAAGATATTCTGGCCGAAGTCGTTCGCCGCCGCCGTCCGGGCCAGCTCATCGTTGGCTTTGCAGCCGAGACTGAAAACCGCATGGAAAACGGCCGCGCCAAGCTGCTCGCCAAGGGCGCCGACGCCATCGTCGTCAACGACGTGAGCGGCGAGGGCTCGGGCTTCGACGTGGACTCCAACGCGGCCACCTTCCTTACCCCTTCCACCGCCATCGAACTGCCGCGGATGCCTAAGCGCTAGCTCGCTGATCGCATCCTCGACGAGATTCTCGCCCTCCGCCGCCCCGCGCTCGCTGGTGCTTGAGTTCGACGAGCGATCGAGGACGAGAAAGCCCGGCAGGACCAGGTGTCTGAGACTGACTGCACCGCCCCCGCACGGCAATTGATCGTGGAGTAACCAGCCGTGGCGTCAAGCCTCGACCCGGCAACCCGCGCAGCCCTGGTCGCTCGTGTACGCTTCTACCGCGATCTTGGCCTCACCGAGTTTTATCGCCGGCCCGGTGGACCCGGCTTTCATTGCCCAGCTTGAAGCCGTGGAGGAAAACTCCCAGCCCAATCCCACACAAACTCCGGATGCACCAAGCCCTGCCCTGAGCCTGTCGAAGGTCTCGCTTCGAAAACCGAGTCAGCCTCCCAACCACATTCCAGGAGGACCAGCCATCCCTCCACGCAAGCCAATCTCCAGCCCCACCGCAAGTGCGCCGCCGTCCCCGCGGCTGACCGCGCCGCCGCCCTTCAACTCATTCGCGAAGAGATTGGCGACTGCACCCGCTGCGCGCTCCACAAGGGCCGCAACAAGCTGGTCTTTGCCGACGGCGACCCCAACGCGCGCCTGATGTTTGTCGGCGAAGGCCCGGGCGCCGACGAAGACGCGCAGGGACTGCCCTTTGTAGGCCGCGCCGGGCAGCTATTGAATAACATGATTGCCGCCATGGGCCTGAAGCGCGAAGCAGGTTTATATCGCCAACGTCGTCAAGTGCCGCCCGCCCGGCAACCGCACGCCCGAGCCGGACGAGGCCAACACCTGCTCGCAATTTCTCTTCCGCCAGATCGACGTCGTGCGCCCTCAGGTGCTGGTCGCGCTGGGAGCCACTGCCGCAACTTATCTCCTCGGCACACGCCAGCCGCTGGCCGGCCTGCGCGGCCGTGTGCATGCCTTTCGCGGAGCAAGCTCATCGTCACCTATCATCCGGCGTATCTGTTGCGCGATCCGCGGCAGAAAAAAGAGGCCTGGGCCGATTTGCAGATCGCCATGAGGGAACTGGGATTGAAGCCGCCGAGCAAAGGGTGAGGCGAGAGGCTCCACAGTTTCAAAGTTGCTGTGCGGGGTTGCGCTGGCTGAAAATGCCTGGCGTAATACATTGAATCCGCATTGGTTACATATAGCTCAAACTTTTTACAGGAATACGGATTCTGTGTCCCTGTGGAATATTTCGCATTAAGTTATTGAATTTGCTTGGGTTAATTGGCTCCACAGTTTCACAACCGAAAAATGCGATTGTGGAGGGGGGTGGGGGGTGGTACCCCCGTCATTTTTTATAACTTGTTCAAAATGAGTTTCTTGCATAAATCTTACCTTTCAAAATGCCACATTTTTGGTTCATTTTTGGGTCGATAACGCGCTTTTTTCGTTCGGAATAGCTGTTGAAGATACTGTTTCGGTTATGCCGGAGTCTGGTTTGGCGATGGGAAAGGCGGCCTCAGCACGCTTGATTCCGGGCAGGGTTTGAAGTAAATACTGCACAACGGCGGATACCGATGTGTCGCGCTGGGCCGCCCAAATTCGCGCCTGACGGTAGGTTTGGTCGCTTACGGTTACGGTGATGTTTCGCATGGGTTCGAACTCCGATATCCGAGGGAGCGGGGTGCTTTCTGCACTCATCCTCTAATTCAGATTGTGCGCCGGCGGAGGGTAATTATCTGCAAAACGGATTCTATAACTGCAATCTATTCCCGGTCCGAAAATCCTGAACCGGGACACACGGTTATTGGTTACTGCATCTATCATGTCCTTGCACCGTCCCTACGGGACTCCGTGACGAAGGAGTAGAATCCCATTTCCCCACGCTGAAGCGCGGGGCTAACCAACACTGCGCCTCTGGCGCGTATGTGCGGACATTCCTTATGCTGGCTTCAATAAAGCACGTACTGATTCTGCTGGTGAAATGCGTGGGTTAAACTCCCACCTCTGTATGGTTCGAAGAGGTCTATATGTAAATTTCTTACGGTTCGAAGAAATCGATTCAAAAATTGCTCACCCCTGATCGCGCCAGAGGTAGACGCCGCCCAGGAGGCCGCTCTCATTGGAGACGATGCTCACGTTCTTGGGCAGGGTGAAGTTGATCTTCTTGGTGTTGCCGCCGCCCAGGTAGAGGTGGTCCCAGTTGAACAGCTTTTCGGTCTGCGGCGATGGCCTCCTGCAGCAGCTCGTTCCAGCGCCTTCTTGCCGTACTTGTCCAGGCCGCGGCGGCCGATGTAATCCTCGTAGGTCATGCCTTCTTGCGCCAGGGATGGTGGCCGATCTCGAGGCCGGGGCAGAGGTGGCCGTTGGTGAAGAGCGCCCGCCCAGTCCGGTGCCCAGCGTGAGCACCAGCTCCACGCCCTCGCCCTTGATGGCGCCATAGCCGGCCACGTCGGCGTCGTTGCCCACGCGAACCGGCTTCCTCCAGCGCTTTTCCAGCTCCGCCTGGAGCGGAAAGCCGCCCGCCCAGAGCGGATGCAGGTTGAAGGCCCCGTAGGTGCAGCCGTGCTTGACCACTCCGGGAAATCCGACCGAAACGCGGTCGAAGCTTCCGCATGAGCCTGCGCAGTTCCTCCAGGCCGGCCAGCACAGCATCCGGCGTGGGCACGGCGGGCGTGGCCACGCGCTGGCGTTCGCTGACGGGCTTGCCTGCGGCGTCGAGCAGCATGGCCTTCAGGCCGGAGCCGCCGATGTCGATGGTCATGGTGATGGGGCCTTGCGGATGGGCGGGATGGACAAGCCGCTGTGAGCCGGGCGCGGCAGCGGGGTGGTGTCGGCCTTGGGAGTCATCAGCACGAATTGTAATGGGTGCGGGCCGGTTTGCGACGGGCGATTCGGGACGGGAAATCCACAGGACCGCGTCGACTGCGGCGTCGCCATCCCCTACACTGAGTCTTGCCTCCCATGCCCGTCTGCTGCGAAGTCGCGTTGCCTGTTCCGCTGGACCGCATGTTCACCTACGCGGTGCGGGAGGGCCAGCTGCCGCAGCGGGGAGCGCGGGTGGTTGCGCCGTTCCGCAACGAGAAGCTGATCGGGGTGGTGACGGCGCTGAACGCCGGCTGCCGGCGGAGTTCGAGGTGCGGTTTCTGGAGGCGGTGCTGGACGAAGAGCCGCTGCTCAGCGAGCAGCTGCTGACCCTGGCCGAGTGGATGGCGCAGTACTACCTGGCGCCGCTGGGCGAGGTGCTGCGGGGCATGCTGCCGCTGATGGCCGAGGTGCGGCGGACGGTTTACTACCGCATTACCGACCTGGGGCGGGATGTGCTGGCGGGGAGTCTGGATGGAGATGGGGACGCGAGGCAGCTTCCCGAGAGTACTAGCAAGGATGTCGAGCACCGGCGCGGCTAGCCCAGCTGATCCGAAGCGGCTCGAAGCGGCGCGGGAAGCTTTCGCCGAAGAGCAGGATCTGGAGCAGCGGGTGCTGGCGCGGCTGGCCGTCGGGCGAGCCGGTGAAGGTGTCGACGCTGCGCACGGCGACGGCGGCCACGCTGCCGGTGCTGGCGGCGCTGGTGCGCAAGAAGTGGATTGCGCGCGAGACGGCGGCGGTGGAGCGCGATGCGCGGCGGACGGAGCGGTTTGCGGTGCTGATTCCCGAGGCGCGGCTGCCGGCGCTGACCGAGAAGCAGCAGGCGATTCTGGCGGAGCTGGCGGCGTGCGGCGGAGAGCTGCCGCTGGCCGAGCTGCGGCGAGCGCGATCTGCCTTCGTCGACGCTGCAAACGCTGGTGCGGCGCGGGCTGGTGCGCATCGAAGAGCGGCCGGCGGCATTCCGGCTGGGCGGGCTGCAGCCGGCGGCGGCGCCGTTCAAGCTGAACGAGCCGCAGATGGAGGCGCTGGCCGCGATCGCTGACGGCGCTGGGGGGGTTCCATCCCTTTTTGCTGCATGGAGTTACGGGCTCGGGCAAGACGGCCGTCTATCTGGCGGCGATGCAGAGGGCGCTGGAGCGCGGGCTGTCGTCGATTCTGCTGGTGCCGGAGATCGGGCTGACGCCGCAGACGGCCGGGCTGCTGGATCAGGCGTTCGGGCAGAGCGTGGCGCTGCTGCACTCCGCGCTGACGCCGGAGGAGCGCAGCGAGCAGTGGCGGCGCATCCAGCGCGGCGAGGCGCCGATTGTGGTCGGCACGCGGTCGGCCATCTTTGCGCCGGCGCCGAACCTGGGCCTGATTCTGGTGGACGAGGAGCACGACCAGAGCTACAAGCAGGAGGAGACGCCGCGCTACAACGCGCGCGATGTGGCCGTGATGCGGGCCAAGCTGGCGGGCGCGGTGGTGGTGATGGGCTCGGCGACGCCTTCGCTGGAGAGCTGGCAGAACTCGGTCGCAGGGCAAGTACACGCGCATCGAGATGCAGCGACCGGGTGATGAACCGGCCGCTGCCGGAGGTCGAGCTGATCGACATGCGGCAGGAGTTTCAGGAGACCGGGCAGGACCAGCTTTTTTCGCGCGCGCTGGTGGAGCAGACGCGGCAGGCGCTGGAGCGCGGCGAGCAGGCGCTGATTCTGCTGAACCGGCGCGGCTACTCGTTTGCCGTGATCTGCCGGGCGTGCGGCGAAAAGCTGGAGTGCCAGAACTGCGCCATTTCGCTGACGCACCACAAGCCTGCAGGCTGAGGAAGATGCGGGGAGCTTGCGCGCGCGAGGGCAGCGGCTGGAGTGCCACTACTGCGGCTTCCGGCGCACCGTTCCGGCGCGCTGCCCCAAGTGCGACAGCGAGCATCTCTACTATCTGGGCGCGGGCTCGCAGCAGGGCGAGGAGCGGCTGGGCGAGATTTTTCCCGGCGCGCGCATTGGGCGCATGGATCGCGACACGGTGCGCGGGCGGCACGATCTGGAGCGGCTGCTGGCGCGGCTGCACTCGGGCGAGATCAACCTGCTGGTGGGCACGCAGATGATTGCCAAGGGGCACGACATTCACGGCATCACGCTGGTGGGCGTGGTGGGCTGCGACCACTCGCTGTCGATGCCGGATTTTCGCGCGGCGGAGCGGGTGTTTCAACTGATGACGCAGGTCTCAGGGCGCGCGGGGCGCGGCGAGTTGCCGGGGCGCGTGGTGGTGCAGACCTACTATCCGGACCACTACGCGATTGTGGCGGCCAGCAAGCACGACTACGCGAGCTTTGTGGATCGCGAGCTGAAGTTCAGGCGCTGGATGCATTATCCGCCGTTCGGCGTACTGGCCAACGTGCTGGTGCAATCGGCAAAACTGGAAGAAGCTGTGGCGTGGTCGAGCGAGATCGGCAAATGGTTCCAGAAGGCCGCGCCGGAGGGATTCTCTCTCTCTCTCTCTCTCTCTCTCTCTCTCTCTCTCTCTCTCTCTCTCTCTCTCTCTTTTTTTTCTTTTCTTTTCTCTCTCTCTCTCTCTCTCCCTTCTTTTTCCTTTTCCTCCTCCTCTTCCGGCCTGACTGTGCCTGAAGCCAACCCTCAACCTGGGCACCCCGTCCAACCGATGCTTCGCTGGTGAACGGTCCCAAGGTGCTGGCCGGCACCTCGAAGGCATCGAGCTGATCAGCTCCACCGCCTTCCTTGAGCCGCTGCTCGCCGATGAGGGTGTGTTCACGAACCGCGCGCCTGATGCCGCGGCCTACGCCGCAACATCGAATACGGCCTCGGCGTGAGCGCCTGCCTCGGCCGGCGTTCGACATTGGCCAGACGGTCGTCGTGGCAGCGCAGGCTTGCGTGGAGAAGGCACGGATGCGACCATCGAACGCGCCGGCTGCCGCCGCCCCCGCTTGATGGGGTCGCGGGAATGACCGAACCAGCGAACGTGGCGATTCCGCGCCC
>CAWBIS010000294.1:0-20007 GCA_963788485.1 Terriglobia bacterium | reverse complement strand
CAGGCGCAACGCAGGCCCGAATCGTCGTGGTAGGCAGTTCCAGCTGGATGGCCAACAATATAATGTCCGCGCCGATCGGCAACCGCGATCTCGCGCTCAACATGATGAACTGGCTGACCTCGGATGAAGACCTGATTTCGATCCGGCCGAAGCAGCCGGAGGACCGGCGTCTGAACGTGACCGGCAACACGATGCGGGTTCTTTTCATGACCAGCGTGGTGCTGCTGCCGATGATCGTCATTTTCTCGGGTGTTTCCGTCTGGTGGAAACGCAGATAGACCATGAAACCTGGTGGATTATTAGCCGCAGTAGCCGTTCTGGCAGTTCTCGGTGGTGTGATCTGGTGGTCGAACAAACATCCTTCCACCGCGGCCAGTTCGAGTACCCCGGCGGCGCCAAAAATACTCGCGGTGGACTCAAAACAGGTCGACCAGATCACTCTCTCGAAGCCGGGTTCCGAACCGATCCAGCTGGATAAGCTGGCGGATTCCTGGGAGATCGCCAAACCCACCCCGATGCACGCCGATCAGGACGCGGTGACTATGCTCATCGGCAGTGTGGCGACGCTGAACGGAGATCGCCTGATCGACGAGCATCCGTCGAACCTGAATGAATTCGGCCTGAATACCCCCTCGGAAGAAATCGATCTGACGCTCAAAGGCGGCAAAACGGACAAACTGCTGATTGGCGGCGATACGCCGTCAGCCAGCGACTCATACGTAAAACTGGAGGGTGATCCCAGGGTCTACACGATCCCGAGCTATACGAAGGCCAGCCTCGACAAGACGGTGAGCGACCTTCGCGACAAGCGGCTGCTGACTTTCAATCAGGACAAGCTCACGTCCGTGACCATGACCGGCAAGGGTCCTGCGGTCGAGTTCGGCAAGAATGCGCAGGGCGATTGGCAGATCACCAAACCCAAGCCGATGCGAGCCGATTCTCTGGTCGTCGACGACCTGGTTCGCAAGCTGAAAGACGCCAAAATGGATCTGGCTTCGACGGACGCGCCCGAGCAATATGCCAAGGGCGAGAAGGTCGGGTCGGCTTCGACCACCGATAATGTCGGTACGCAGACGCTCGAAGTGCACAAAGGGAAGGACAACAGCTATTACGCGAAGAGTTCCGCAATCCCGGGAATTTTCAAGATTGCCGGCGATCTGGGCGACAGCTTCGGGAAAAGCGTGGACGATTACCGCAACAAGAAGCTGTTCGATTTCGGCTTCAACGATCCGTCGAAGCTGGAGCTGAATGGCACGGCTTATCAGAAATCGGGCGACAAGTGGACATCGGGCTCGACTCAGTACGATGCGGGCAGCCTGCAGACCGTGATCGACAAGCTGCGCGATCTCACGGCCACGAAGTTTGCCGACAAGATGGCTGGCACGACGGCGTTTACGATCGGAATCACTTCGGGTGAGAATCATCGCTACGAGAAGGTTACGATCAACAAGAACGGCGATGAGTACGACGCACAGCGAGACGGCGATCCCAGTACGGTTTATGTGCTCGATTCGAAAACGGTCGACGATTTGCAAAAGTCGATCGCCGCGATCAAACCGTACCAGGCGCCGAAGGCAACGAAGAAATAGGTCTTTGAACGCATGATGGATAGCCGGCCTCTTCGTTATCGCTCGGGGGACCAGGCGGATTGCCAATCCGCTGCAGGTTGGCAACCTGCCCTGCAGGACCTCGCTTGAACGGTCTTCTCACCGATCTGTACGAGCTGACCATGGCGGCCGGCTACATCGCCGCCGGTAAAGAGAACGACATCGGCACCTTCGAATTCAGCATCCGGCGATTGCCGCGGGATCGCGAATTCGTGATAGCCGCCGGCCTGCATCGCGCGGTCGACTACCTGCTGAACCTGAGTTTCAACGCGGATGAGATCGAGTACCTGCGCGGCCTCGATACCTTCCGCGGCGCTCCCGCCGGTTTCTGGGATTACCTCGCCGACTTCCGCTTCACCGGCGACGTCTTTGCCGTGCCCGAGGGCACCGTCGTTTACGAAGGGCAGCCGGTGATGAACGTACGCGCGCGGCTGATCGAAGGGCAGATTCCGGAGACTTACGTTCTCTCCGCAATCACGTTTGAGACTCTGATCGCAACCAAAGCCGCGCGGGTCGTGCATACCGCCCGTGGCCGGGATGTGATCGAGTTTGGCACACGGCGAGCGCATACTCCGGAGGCGGGCGTTCTCGGCGCCAGAGCGGCTTACATCGGCGGCTGCGCGGGAACCAGCAACGCGCTGGCAGGCTACCGCTTTGGCATTCCCGTCATGGGAACCGCCGCGCATTCCTGGGTGATGTCGTTCGGATCGGAGACGGAGGCATTCACAAAACTCCAGCAATTACTCGGTGAAAACACGATCCAGTTGATCGACACCTATGACACGATCGAGGGCGCGCGCATAGCGGCACGACTCGGCAAACCGCTTTGGGGAGTTCGCATCGACAGCGGCGAGTTGTTGAGCCTGTCGCGTGAAGTCCGCCGAATTCTCGACGACGCCGGTCTGCAGGATGCGAAGATCATGGCCAGCGGCGATCTGGATGAGACGAAGATTGCCGCGATCGTCGCCGCCGGGGCTCCGGTCGATGCTTTCGGCGTGGGCACCGAACTGGCCACCTCGGGCGATGCGCCTTCCATGGGCTCGATCTATAAGCTGGTCGAGATTAAACAGGCGGAAGCGGTCCGTTATACCGCCAAGAGCAGTCCGGAGAAGCACACGCTGCCCGGGGCCAAACAGCTCTTCCGGTTTCCGGAATACGACCTGCTCGGGTTGCACAACGAATGCGCGGGAGGCGCCGAAGCCATGCTGAAACCGGTGATCATCGGCGGCGAACTGATTTGCCCGCTGCCTTCCGCCAGTCAGATCCGCGACCGCGTACGGTGCGCTCTGAAGCACTGGCCAGCGGGAAAGCGGCGCACCGAGTATTCCATGGCTCTGGAAAAGCTTATCAAGACATAGAGGAGAGGGCGCGGCATGAAGGCCTATTTCGATATCGATACGCAGATAGACTTCGTTTTCCCCGCGGGCGCTCTCTATGGGGCGGGAGCGGAGCGTATCCTTCCCGCCGTAGCGGAACTGAATCATTACGCTGGGGACAATGGGATCCTCCTCATTTCGAGCATGTGCGCCCACCCGGAGGATTCGCAGGAATTCCGGGTCTGGCCGCCGCATTGCGTGATTGGGACCGCGGGGCAGCGCAAACCCGCGGCAACCCTCCTCGGCGACCCCGCGAAACAGATCATCATCGAGAAGGACGATCTGGATCTTTTCAGCAACCCCAGCGTCCTGCCGCTGCTGGACGAACTCGGGATCGACGAGTGCTTCGTCTATGGGGTGTTCACCGAGTATTGCGTGAAATGCGCGATCATGGGCCTGCTCGGAGCGGGGCGTAAGGTTTCACTGGTCATGCGCGCCACGGCGCATCTTTCCGTCGCCGCGGGAGAACAGGTGGTGCGAGACTTTATCGCAGCGGGCGGGCAGTGCGTATGAGACTGCTGGTGCTGCTTGCGCTTGCGAGCCTGGCCACAGCCGCTTCACCTTACTCGCCAGGTCTCTCATGGGGAACGGTTGTGAGCGGTGTCAGGTTGGGTATCGGCGCCGGTCCGACCACCCCTGAACCGGAATTGCGCCTGGTGTTCGAGGATGTCACGGCGCCGTCCGTCGAGATTCCTTTGGGCGGCATGACAGCAAAGGGCCCACTCTACGATCTGCTGTTCCGCATCACGTCTCCTCAGGGCAAGGAGTATACGCTCTTCAACATGAACGGGCCAACCGGCCGCATTAAAACCGAGCCGCTGATTGCGCGCCTCTCGCGCGGTCAGAAGTACGAAATATTGCTGCCGATGAATAAGCTGATGTCTTTTGAGGATGGCAAGAACCGCGCTCTGCCGGAGATGCTGGCGGCCCACTACTCCGTACGCGCGATGCTGGATACGACCGGCAATCCTCGCGAGGTCACGTCTTACGCGCTATGGGCGGGCGATATCAGTTCCGGAGAGTACCGCCGTTAGGTGTGGAAGCAAGTCCGGCGAGTTCCTCGTAAAGCTGAAGCACCTGTTCCGCAGTACGCGCCCAACTGAAGCGCGCAGCCTGCCTGCGGCCCTTGAGGATCAGTTCTTCGCGCAATGCGCCGTCGAGCAAAACCTCGGTGATGCCGCGCGCGATATCGAACACGTTCTCGGGATTTACCAGCATCGCCGCGCCGCCGACCACCTCGGGCAGCGAACTCACGGCGGACGCGATAACAGGCGTCCCGGAGGCCATCGCTTCCAGCGGCGGCAGGCCGAATCCTTCATAGAGGGATGGAAAAACGAACGCGGTGGCGAGTTCGTGGAATACGCGCAGCGTCTCGATGGGAATAAAGCCGAGAAAGCGAACGCAATGTTCCACGCGGCTGTGAATCACGGCGCGCCGCACGTCGGGATGGCGCGAGATTTCATCGCCAATGACGATGAGACGCAGGTCGCGGTACTCGGGATGACTCTCCAGACCGCTGCGGGCGACGGCAAAGGCCTCGATGAGCCGGGGAATGTTCTTCTGGGGGCGAATCGAGCCGGCATAGAGCAGGAAGGGATAACGAATCTGATAGCGTTCGAGGATGCGGTGCCGTTCGCGCGCATCCGCGTCTTTGCCGACGGGTTCGCGCATGAAACAGGGGTCGGGTGCGTTATAGATCAGGCGAACACGGTCCGCCGCATCCGGAATCAGGTTCATCACGTCGCGGCGAGTCGCGCCCGAGACGGCAATAATTCCGGCGGCGCGATCCAGTCCGCGGCGCAGACGAAACGCGCGGACCTGATGCAGAACTCCCGAAGCGTCATCGAAGAACAGGCTGCTGAGATCGTGAATGGTCACCGCATAAGGTCTGGCGAGAAAGAGCGGGACGCGATGAAAAGGAATGTGGGTGACGTCCGCCCGCAAACGCGCGATCAGGCGCGGCAGATCGATGTGATCCATGCGCGAGGAATCGCGGCGGGCATAGGGAATGGTCTCAAAGTTGGATGGCAGATCGGCGAAAAGCGGCTGGTCGGGGGGCGCACAGATGAGAGCATAACGGTGCGTGGAATCCGCCGCGGCGAGCGCGTGGAGTAAATTGCGGATGTACGTGCCAACGCCGAAGTCACGGATGCGGCGCGTGTCGATTGCGACTTTCACATGGCGCGACTTCAGGCCGCCGAAGCGGCCTGCAATTTCCAGGAATAGAGCGGGAAGCGAGCAGTCAGCGCTTCCACGCGGCTGCGGACCGAGGCGATCACGGTTTCCGAATTCACATCGCCCAGAACTTCGGCAATCAACCGGGCGACTTCGCGCATCTCGGCTTCGCCGAAGCCACGCGTGGTGGCCGCGGGACTGCCCAGGCGAATGCCGCTCGGGTTCAGCGGCGGATTTACATCGAACGGGATGGCGTTCTTGTTCACCGTGATGCGGGCGCGATCGAGCGACTGTTCCGCTTCCCTTCCCCGTACGCCTTTGGAGAACACGTCAACCAGCATGACGTGCGTATCGGTGCCGCCGGAAACGACGCGGAAGCCCGCCTCCTGCATCCCCTTCGCAAGAGCCTGCGCATTAGCCAGCACCTGCTTCGAATAGGCGACAAACTCCGGTTTCGAGGCTTCGAGGAAGCAGACCGCCTTGGCGGCGATCACGTGCATCAGCGGGCCACCCTGGGTGCCTGGGAAGACGTTTCGGTCGATGGCCGCCCCGTATTTTTCGCGGGCGAGAATCAGGCCGCTGCGGGGACCGCGCAGTGTCTTATGGGTGGTCGATGTAACGATATCGGCGTATTCGCAGGGGTTCGCGTGCAGGCCCGCGGCGACCAGCCCCGAAATATGCGCCATGTCGACC
The DNA here is from genome assembly GCA_963788485.1 of Terriglobia bacterium. GTDB lineage: Bacteria > Acidobacteriota > Terriglobia > Bryobacterales > Bryobacteraceae > BOG-234. Next base: position 14,156 of record CAWBIS010000294.1, on the reverse strand, counting down.
AGGAGCATCGCGCCGACCGAATCGGCGACTTCGCGAAACCGCGCAAAATCCAGCTTGCGCGGGTAAGCGCTGCCGCCGGCAACGATGATTTTCGGCTTCTGCTCGGCGGCAATTTTCGCCATCTGATCGAAATCGATCTGCTCGGTGTCGCGGCTGACCTGGTAGGCGGCGATGTGATACGTTTTGCCTGAAAAATTAAGCTTGTGACCGTGCGTCAAATGCCCGCCATGGGCCAGGTCGAGACCCATGATGGTGTCGCCCGGCTGGAGCACCGCGCCGTAAGCGGCTTGATTAGCCTGCGAACCGGAGTGGGGCTGCACGTTTGCGTATTCGGCGTGGAAGAGCTTTTTGGCGCGCTCGCGGGCGAGATTCTCCACTTCGTCGGCATACTCGCAGCCGCCGTAGTAGCGCTTGCCCGGATAGCCTTCGGCGTACTTATTGGTGAAGATGCTTCCGGTGGCTTCGAGCACCGCTTCAGTGGTGAAATTCTCGCTCGCGATCAGCTCGATTTGCCCGTCCTGCCGGCGCGTTTCTTCGAGGATGAGTTCATAGATGGCTGGATCGACTTCGGCGAGGTGACGCGCAAGAGGGTTTTGCATGGCTGGAGCCGCGATGGTAAGCAGAATTTTAACATTTCGAGCTTCGGCCCGAGTTCGCGCAAGGCGTCGGCGGCGATCCAGCGGGCGGGTTTCGAACCCTGCTCTCGAATCCGTTCCGCGCAGGCGATCGCAGCGGGAAGAAGGCTGCTGTTTCGCTTGCCAATGTTGCGCAGCGCCCAGTTCACCGCCTTGCGGACGAAGTTGCGATCATCGAAGGCATAATTTTCGATCAGAGCAAACGCTTCGATGAAGAGCCGATCTTCCGCAGCCTTGTCGTGTACCGCGATGCCGGCGATAGTGGCGAAGGCCGCGCGGCGCACGAATTCGCGTTTGTCGGCAGCCCATTTGGGGATCTTCGCCCATGCGTGAGGCGTGCGGTCGAAGAGATTGCAGCAGCATGCGTCGCAAACGTCCCAGGAGTTGAAATCGCGAGTCCAGCGGTCCATGGTCGCGCGCGTGATGGCTCGCGGATCGGCAACCAGACTGGCCAGCCAGCGCGCTTCATGGATGCCGGTCTGCCACAACTCTTCGGCGAGGGCCTGGTTTTTGCCCGCGCGGCGGGCGATCGCGCGAACCTGCGGAACGGAAAGGCCAAGCGCTGCAGTGGCGTCGATGCCGAAGCGGGCCATGCCTTCCCGATGGGCGGGATTGGCGAGGGCGCGCATCTCGCGGAGGATTTCCCCGGCGGTCAAGGTTCCATCCTAACACTGCAACTCAGTTGCACCAATCATTAGCTGTTGTTTGGGCAGCTAATCAAAATTCAATAAAATTTGCAACTCAGTTGCAAAAAACAATTGACGCGCACTCGCTCCCGCGGTTATTCTGATTCTTTAACAAGGATCGATTCGGTCCGCATTCAGAAACCGGCGTTTTTCTTCACGCCCGCCGGCTCATTTTTCAAGGAGGTATTACAAATGGCCTGCCGCTTCGCGCGCGGGGTGGTCCGATCTCTGTCCGTCGTACTGGCGGTGCTCACGCTTTGGGCAGCTGACGGAGGAAACATCATTGGCACGGTCACCGACCCTCATGGCGCGGTGGTTCCCGGCGCAAAGGTTACGGCAATCGCCACGGCGACAGGCGTGACACAGAGCCTTACGACCGACACCCGCGGTTTTTATTCATTTCAGGATTTGCCTGTGGGCAACTACGATGTCGAGATACGCGCTTCCGGGTTCCAACCCCTGCGGCGCAAGGGCGTCGCGATCGACGTCGACAGCAAGGTCGTGGTGGACGCCTCGCTGGCCATAGGCGAAAAGAGCGAGACGATCACGGTCTCCGAATCGGCCGCTCATGTCGAAACCGCCGACACCCAGATGGGCGAGGTCATCGGCGGCACGCAGATGACCGCCGTGCCCTTGAATGGCCGCAGCTACACCGACCTGCTGGGACTGCAATCCGGCGTCGCCCCCGTCAGTTCCCTGACGTCGAGCACAACGCAGGACGTGGGTGTAAGTGCATTCTCGCCGTCTGGTGACTTGAATCCCGGCACGATCTCGATCAACGGCCAGCGGGAGTTCGCCAACAGCTTCGTGCTGAACGGAAGCGATGTCGAGGAAGACGTCAACATGGGGACGGCGATTATTCCGAATCTGGATTCAATCGCCGAGTTCCGGATCCTGACGAGCAACTTCGACGCGGAACACGGCGAATTCAGCGGTGGCCAGGTCGACGTGGTCACCAAGTCCGGCACGAATTCATTTCACGGGGACGTATTCGAATTCCTGCGCAACACGGATCTGGACGCCCGCAACTACTTCTCTCCGACGCGCGGCGCGTTCAATCAGAACCAATTCGGGGCGACCTTCGGCGGCCCGATCCGCAAGGACCGGATCTTTTTCTTCGCCGATTATCAGGGAACACGGTCGACGCAGGGGGTCGATACAGGCGAGATTCCGGTTCCATCGCTCGAGGACCGTACGGGCAATCTGTCGGACCTCGCAAGCTCATTTGTGACGGCGGATCAGAACGGTAATTCCGTCCCCGCAACCGTGAGCGGTTCTTACTTGGCCAGCCGGATCAGCCAAAAGCTCGGATACGGCGTGACTGCGGGAGAGCCTTATTATTTCCCGGAGTGCACCAGCCCATCCCAATGCGTTTTTCCGAATGCCGTGATTCCGCAGAGTGCATGGTCCGCTCCGGCAGTCAATCTCCTGAAATACATTCCAGCTCCCAATAATCCGAATGGAACGTTTTCAACTTCGGCTTACAACGAAACTCTGGGAGACGATAAGGGCGCATACCGGCTGGACGACACGACGCGCTGGGGCATGTTGTCGGCTTATTACTTTCTGGACGGTTGGTCGCAGAACAACCCCTATCCGGTGGCTCAGGGCGGGGCGAACGTCCCGGGTTTCAACGCGCTCAACTCGGGCCGTGCGCAACTGATCGCGCTGGGCGATACAAAAACATTGGGATCGACCGCGGTCAACGAATTCCACCTCAGCTTCATGCGCGACGTGACTGACGTCGGGCAACCGGTGGGCGGCGTCGGGATCAGTCTGGCGTCGCAGGGTTTTGTGACAGGCGCGAATACGCCGGGGATCGTGCCGCTGTCACCCGGGACGGAGGGCGTGGAGAGCGTCGATTTCAATAACTTCTCGATCGGAACCAACACCAACGAGTTGAAGCAGGCCAACAACACAATTCAGGCTCGCGAGGGTTTTTCCAAAGTCGCCGGGACACACACTGTCAAAGTTGGTGCGGAGTTTCATTACGATCAGGTCAACACGAACCCGATCGCGCAGCTGAACGGCAATTTCATATTCTTCGGCAGCGAGACGGGCGTGGATTTTGCCGATTTCCTGCTGGGTATTCCAAGCCAATACAACCAGAGCCAGCTGCAGCCTTTTTACGGGCGCAATCGATATGCGGGGCTCTACGCGCAGGACAGCTGGCGACTGAACAGGAAGCTCACCTTGAATTACGGGCTGCGCTGGGACCGGATCGAACCCTGGTACGAGAAATACAATCAGATCGCGACGTTCGCGCCGGGAGCGCAGTCGGTGGTTTTTCCCGGCGCGCCCGCCGGTCTTCTGTTTCCCACCGATCCTGGAGTACCGCGGACGCTCGCGCCGCCGGGAAACCGCGATTTCGCTCCTCGCGCAGGCATTGCCTGGGCGCCGGGCGACGGCAAGACCAGCGTGCGGGCGAGCTACGGCATGTTCTACACCGCGATCGAAGCGCTGACGATAGGAATCATGAGCGCGAATGCACCTTATGGAACCACTTATACGAGCCCGGCTCCGCCGTTGTTTGCGACACCATTTATTACAGCGGCGAGCGGGCAGAACGTTGGCCAGTATTTTCCGGTGCAGCTTGCGCCATTGAACACGAACGCGGCCCATCCCGACAGCAGCCTCGACTGGTCGCAGTTCGAGCCTGTCAGCGGAATGCCGAATTACGCGCGCAACAACCGCATTCCTTACGCCGAGGAATACATGCTCTCGATCGAACGCAGCCTCGGCAAGAACACGCTGTTGAGCGCCAGCTATGTGGGAACCCAGGCGCATCATCTGCTCGTGCTCGAAGAGGCCAATCCGGGTAACCCGGCGCTCTGTCTCCAACTCAGCAATCCGGCCAACCTCGCGCAAGGACAGATACCGTGCGGACCGTTCAATGAAAGCAACACGTTCGTCACGGCGTCCGGCCAGACGGTCAATGGAACCAGGGGTCCCCTGGGACCGAGTTTCGGGAGCGACACCATCCAGACGACCATCGGCAATTCCAATTACAATTCGTTACAGGTCACGCTGCGGCACACCAGCGGACCGTTGCAGTTGCTGGCTGCCTACACGTGGAGCAAGTCGATCGATCAGTCTTCGAACCTGGGAGAAGAGGTCAACCCGCTGAATCCCTCGTTGAGCAGGGCTCTGTCGGCCTTCGATATACGAAGCAACTTTGTCGTCAGCTACAGCTATCGGCTTCCGTTCGAACGCCTGTTCCGCGCCAGCAACGGGTTGACGCGGGGTTGGGAACTCTCCGGCATCGCGCGCTTCAGCAGCGGCCTCCCGGTGACGCTGGTCAACTACGGGGACAATTCCCTGCTGGGGGCAGAGCCGAACGGGATCAATAATTACGGGATCGACGAGCCGGACGTGGCAGCCGGTCCACTCGAGTTGAACCACAATCCCCGCAACGGCCAGCCGTATTTCAATACCGCGCTGTTCGGCGAAAACGCACTGGGCACGCCTGGCAATGCCTCCAGACGTTTTTTCTCCGGCCCCGGAATGGAAAACTTCGACATGGCGCTTCTGAAAAATCTGCGGCTGAGCGAATCGAAGTCGCTGCAGCTCCGGCTCGAGGGCTTTAACGTTTTCAATCACTCGCAGTTCTTCGGTCCGCAGGCGGTCGACGGGAATATCAATAGCGCAACCTTTGGCCAGGCTGTCAGTGCAGCCGCCCCACGTCTGGCTCAGGTTGGCGCGAAATTCACGTTTTGAACGAAATGTACCAATCAGATGACGCGGTTTTCAACCGGCTCGCCGGACCATAGCCGCGTTATGTTTGCGGCCACGCGAAGCGCGATGTCGCGGTAGGAGACATCGGTGACACCCGCGATGTGGGGCGTGGCGATCAGGTTGGGAGCGCAAAGAAGCGGGGATCGGGAATCGAGTGGTTCATTCTCGAACACGTCGAGAGCCGCGCCTGAAAGATGTCCCGAGCGAAGGGCCTGGACAAGCGCGTCCGTATCTATCAGACCGCCGCGCGCGGCATTGACGACGCAGGCGCCCTCGGGCAGGAGGGCGAGTTCGCGCGCGCCGATAATGTGACGCGTCGCGGGCACAAGCGGAAGGCAAAGGAACAGGTAATCGCTGCGCGCGAGGAATCCAGGCAGGTCGGCCTCCCCGCCGGTCCAGTCGAGGCCGAGGCGCCCGGCGAGAACCGGGTCGGGGCAGCGGGTCAGGCCCAAGAGCTGCATACCGAACGGCTTGAGCCTCGCGGCGAGCGCTTTTCCGATGCCGCCGAGACCCAGAATACCCGCGGTGCGGCCGGCGAGACCGCGTCCGATGGGACCGCCCCAGAGTCCGCCCTGGCGGATGTTTCTCTCGAGCTCGGGCAGGCGCCGGGCGAGCGCGATGGCAGCCATAACGCACCATTCGGCGACGCATTCGGCGTTGCCCGTCCCGGCCGAAGGGACATTGGCGACAGCAATGCGGCGCTCGGCGGCGGCGCCGAGATCGACACCTTCCAGTCCGACACCCCATTGCTGGATCAGCCGCAAACCGGTGATCCGGTCCATCATGGGACCGTCGATCCGCGACATGGTTGGAATCAACACGGATGCTTCAGCCCCATCCCGGCGAAGCGTGGCGGGATCCACGGCTTCGGTCACGATGCCGGGGAGCGCGCACGCCAGATGCTCGCGAAGAGCCTTGAACCCCTCACCCGCAACGACCACTCTGTTGTTGTCTCGCAGCATGAACTGTCTATTTTAGATATGCCGTTCACAAGTCGGACGCTGTTATTTTGATCTCGGGTAGTTGCACGGAAAACAAAAAGGGGTATGCTAATGGAGACTGCGCCGAAACAGGAGGCTGATTGAATGTTCGATGATCTGAGGTTCGCTCCCAAAGACGAAGACGAGATGGAAGACTTCCGCGACTACGACGACGAGAGCGACGACGTCGACTCCAAGCTCGACGAATACGAAGACGACGAGGATGACGACGAAGAGGACGAGGAAGTCGTAGTCGTTCCGATTCCGGCAGCCGCGGCGTCCGGGGAGCCGGTTATGGTCGAGATCATAGAAGTGGTTGAGGGACCCGCGGCCGAAGCTCCGCCTGCGCGCAAGCCCGCGAAATCGGCGAAGAAGGCATCTCCCAAACCGGCGGCGAAAAAGGCAGCCGCGGCACCCGCAAAGAAGGCCGCGCCAAAGGCCGTCGCAAAAAAGGCTGTCGCAAAAAAGGCCGTAGCGAAGAAAGCGGTCGCAAAGAAGGCGGTCGCGAAAAAGGCTGTGGCGAAGAAAGCCGTTGCCAAAAAAGCCGCCCCGAAAAAGGCTGTAGCGAAGAAGGCGGTCGCCAAAAAGGCGGTAGCGAAAAAGGCTGTGGCGAAGAAAGCCGTTGCCAAAAAAGCCGCGCCGAAGAAGGCAGCCCCGAAGAAGGCCGTGAAAAAAGGCCGCCGCTAAAGACGCGTCAACTGAAATTACCGGCCGGTCATCCGCTGCGAAGACCGGCCGGAGGTCCAGCGCGGCTATTTCGGCGCCGAGACCGGTTTCGCCACCACCTCCCGGCACTTCTCGAACAATTGGATCAATGCGTCGGCATACTCCTCAGCCGATTTCCCGGCTTTCCCCGAGAACCCGGCAGCCGGGGCGCTTCCTTTGCCGTAGCCCGTGGTCACGGCGATGAACTTCATCAGATCGAGTGCAATTTCGTCCCGGTTTTTGGCTGCGTCTTTCGCGGCGTCACCGGCGGCGGCGTTGTTCTCGGTGGTCTTGCTTCCTTCTGGCGTCAATTGATGCTCCCCCTGCTCCTCGCAGCGCGCTGCGATATCCGCTTCCCGCAAACCCCATGCCCGTAAGCGCGCGCCGTTTTATCCGCAAAATGAGAGGCGGCGCACAGGCCCATCTTCTGGAAGCCGACGACGGCAATCACTATGTCGTCAAGTTTCAGAATAACCCGCAGCATCGCCGGATACTGGTGAACGAATTCGTGGCGGCGGAGATTCTGGGTCATCTGCAGATTTCCTGCCCGGAGCATCAGATCGTGCGGGTGTCCGCGGAGTTTCTCGCCGATCACCCCGAGGTGCACCTGCAGACGGGTACGCGCCGGCAAGCGATCGAGCCGGGATGGCACTTCGGATCGCGTCATCCTGGCAACCCCGATACCACGGCGATCTATGATTACATTCCCGACGCGCTGCTCAATCAGGTGGCAAACGCGGAGCAGTTTCTGGCGGTGCTTGCCTTCGACCGGTGGGTCGCGAACGCGGACGGACGGCAGTCGATCTTCTTTCGCGCGCAGTTGAAAGACTGGCTGGCGCGGCCCGGTATTCCGCCGCGGAAACTCGGGTATGTGGCGCTGATGATCGACCACGGATTCGCTTTCAACGGACCGCACTGGGAGTTCCCCGATTCAGCGGTTCACGGCCTGTACCCGCGACGCATCGTCTATGACGCGGTACGGGCGCTGGATGACTTTCAACCCTGGGTCGACAGGATATTGAATTTTCCCGCGGACGTTTTCGACCGGATATTACGTCAGATTCCACCGCAGTGGCTGCGCGACGACGGCGCCGAAGACGACAGGAGCCGGTTGGAGCACCTGCTCGAATCGCTGCTGCGCCGCCGCCACAAAATTGCCGAGCTGATCGAGGGATGCCGCAAAGCCCCCGGCAATCCGTTCCCGCGCTGGGCATGAGGTGTCCCGGTTTACGCGTGTTCCTCAAAAGCTCGTGGCATCCCGCACCAGCTCGACAATCATGGCCGCAGTCTCGGGAGCGAGCAGGATGCCGTTGCGGTAATGTCCGAACGCCGTCCAGATTGTCGTGCCTTCGATCCGTCCCAGCACCGGCATTCCACCTTCGACGCGGGGGCGAAATCCGTTCCAGCGGTCCGCCGGCGTCAACGGCGCCAGTTGTGGAAGCAGGCGAGAAGCACGCGCATGGATATCGTTCACGACCCGCTCATCGACGGCACGGTTAAATCCTACATACTCAGTGGAGGATCCGGCAATGATTGCACCTCCGCTTCGCTGTAACAAGTAAGTACCGTTGTGACGCAGAATCGTATTCAGCAATGTGTGGTCGACGCTATAAGAGACCAGATGTCCTCTCACGGGTATAGTGACGGGTAAGTTGGAGCATAAGTTGGAACTCCACGCACCGGCAGCGATAACGACCCCCTCGTCACGATATTCGCCGCAGGCAGTTTTTACACCGGAACCTTTCTGCATAAGTTGAGTTACCGGCTCGTTTTGACGAATGACGACTCCCGCGCGCAAACAGGCCAGCCGCAAGGCGTTTGTAACATCCCGGGGCGCGACTATCTGGTCCTGGGGGAAGAAGCGCGCACTCACACTACCGCTGTAGGTAGTAGATTGGGATGCGATACCCAGGGCGGCCTGCCATTTGGCTCGCCTTTCCAGCGCCTCAGCTTCCCCCTCGGTCAGGGCGAGCTCGATGGCCCCGCAGCGCTGGTAATCGATGGAAACGCCCGACTCTGCCTGCAGCTCGGCCACAAAATCGGGATACTGAGCCAGGCTGCGGAGAGACATGTCGGTAAGAGGAGAAGCCTCGTCCAACTCACCTCCGGGGGCCAGCATACCGGCACCTGCCCAGCTGGCTTCGCCGGCTACCTGGCCGGAATCGAAGATGGTGACACGATGCCCGCGCTGGGCGAGACGCCAGCCGCAAGACAGACCGATAATGCCTGCACCGGCGATGATCATTGCTTCCATCGTCATGATAGCGAGTGAATTTGTATGTTTTTAACCGAAACCTCTGGCCGAAGAGAACAAGTGTGCGGTAAACTGTCGTCTTTGGCACAACTTATATGCGAAACTTGAACTGATTGTGTTCCATCAGGGTTTACGCATATTGTCGATGAACAAGAAAACAGTAAATGGATCGATGCTAACCGGCACGACCGCGTTTGTCTATCTTTTGACTCTCGCGCCGGCGGTGTTGTTCCAAAGCACTGCATGGGCCGACTGGCGTTCCACCGGGCCTTTCGGCGGCGACGCGGAACTCATTCGTGTAATACCGAAAGCGCCGGGATATGTCATCGCCGGCGGACACACAGGTCTTTTGTATATATCGCGCAACGGCGGCGCATTCTGGAATAACGTTCCCTTCGACGGGCAGTCGACGGGAACGCTGCACGCTCTCGAAGTGGATCCACGGACCACAGATACCTGGTATGCCGGTATGGAAGGCGATCACCCGTGGACTTCCGGCGTGTATAAGACCAGTGACGCGGGCGAAAGCTGGACGCTTCTGCCCGGGATCAAAGGCAAAGCGGTCTGGTCGATGGCCGTATGGTCCAACAATCCGGATGTGCTCGCCGCCGGAACGGACGATGGAGTTTATCGCAGTTCCGACGCGGGTAAGACCTGGAATAGAATTTCGGCGCCGGATAACCAGGAACTTCGTCCGGTCGTCTCACTGGCATTCGACCCGAAGAACAGCAACATCATTTACGCGGGAACGACACACCTTCCGTGGCGCACTACCGATGGAGGCGCAACGTGGGAATCGATTCACACGGGAATGATCGACGATTCCGACGTCTTCAGCATTCAGGTGGATGCGCATCACTCTGATGATGTGTATGCCAGCGCGTGCAGCGGACTCTATCACAGCTCCGACAGTGCGGCGCACTGGAACAAGCTGCCAACCCCGAAGGGCGCGTTCCGGACATGGTTTGTGGCGCTGAATCCGCGCAACTCGCACATGGTATTCGCGGGAACCACCGAGGGCCTGCTGCGGTCGGATGACGACGGTCATAACTGGCGGGAGGTCACGTCCCAGGCCGTGCGGTCGATCGCCTTCGATGCGCAAATTCCGCTGCGGATCTTCTTCGCCTCGGCGACCGCGGGTCCGATGGTGAGCACGGACGGCGGTAAGACGGTGCGCGAAATCAGCGCGGGTTTCACCAATCGCAATTTCACGGTATTGACGGGCGCGAAAGGCGTGCTCTACGCCAGCACTATTTTTGAGCCCGGCTCGGGCGGGCTCTACCGCACGGATAATTTTGGGCTGCGCTGGCAACGTGCGCCGAACGAACCGGGCCAGGACGTCCGCTTGTTGACTGCGGCTCCGGATCAGCCGGGGACACTGTTTGCAGCCGGTTATCATGCGCTGTACAGATCGAGCGATGGCGGCAAAACCTGGAACGGCAAGGCCAGTTTCAGCGCGGGTGTGGGACATATGACGACACTTCTCGCGCTGGCCCACGGCATTTTGCTCGCGGGCACCAATGAAGGGCTCTTCCGCAGCACGGACGGAGTCGGCTGGCAGCTCGCCTCAGGCGTGAATGGAGCCGTCAGTTCGCTCCAACGCTCGGGAGATCGCACAGTAGCGGCAGTCAGCACTCGCGGGGCATTCGCCAGCAGGGACGCGGGAGCCACGTGGCGAGCCTGCGGTGAACCGTCGCCATCGACCGTCTGGTACGGTGTGGCTTTCGACGGCGATGCGGCCGATGCCGGAACGGCGCTGGCGGCGACGGCGAGCGGTTTGTTCAGCTCCACCGATGGATGCCTGACATGGTCAAAGGCCACTGGATTGCAGGCAGACACGGTCAACATTGTACTTTTTCATCCGACGCACGCAGGCGAGGCTTTCGCGACTCAGGGCGGCCAGGTTTACCGGTCAATGGATCGGGGTCAGCACTGGATACAGCTCGACGATGAAGGCCGCGGCCGTTCCTGGCCCTCCTCTCTATTTATTCTTCCGGAATCTCCGGAACGGCTCTTCGCCTTGTTTCCGCGGCGAGGAGTATTATCGAGCAGTATTGACGCGGATGAAACGCCGGCGGTTCATAATAGTCTGGCGGTTCGAAGTTCCAGGTGAGTATTGGTCATTATTGAGTTGGTCATTATTGAGAAGGTCAAAAAATTCTGAAAGAGGAATGTACCTATGACAACGAGGTCGAAGTCCAACCAGTTCCAACCACGCACCATCCTGCTCACGGTCTTCGCGGCGCTCGTGATGGCAGGTCCAGCATTGCCGCAGAGCGCTTCCTCATCGGGAAACGCCGTGAAGGACCCGCCGGAGAACGGTTATTCGCTGGTGGACGTCACCGCGTTTTTCGGCACTCAGTGGTATCAGATCTATCAGGGGAGCACCGGCGGCGGTACCCAATACTTCGAAACGCGTCCCGTGGTGGGAGAACGTATCACGGAGAATCTCAGCAAGTACGTGAGTCTCGAGGAGGCTTTCACGCTGGGCTTCAACCGTCTGGCTCTTTTGCCCGCGGGCGGCATTAATTACGTTACGGTTCAGTCGCGCAACACAGCTTATTCCCTCGTAGGCGTCTTTAACATGACGCCGCGCGACCACAGGTTCCGCCCATACGCGGTCTTTGGACCGGCGGCGGTCGTATATGCGGCCACAGGCAACGTCCAGCAACCGTCGGTAGGGGCGATCCCGCTTTTGCCCGCTAATTTCAAAAATGAGACATATGCGGCTATGGTTTATGGTATTGGCGCGACCGCTTATATAAACAAGAGGATTGGCTTCCAGTACGATCTGCGTGGTTTATGGTCGCCCAAGACAGCCGATTTCGGGCTGCCGAACATACCGACTGGAACCGGATCGCTCTACATCACGCACAATCACGGCGAGAGCTCGCTGGAGTTGACGACTGGCATTGTGTTCCGGTTCGGATATCACGAGCCGCCTCCGCCGCCACCACCACCAGCGCCGGTTGTGGAAGCACCGAAGCCAGTCGCAAACATCCAGGTTGGAGCCATTCAGGGCGCGCATGACGTCTGCCCCGGCGATAATCTTCGTCTTACGGTCACGGCGAGCGGATGGCTGCCGGATCAGACTCCGAGCTATCAGTGGACGGTCAACAATCAGCCGGCTCCGGGAGGTACGGGCGCGGCATTCAATCTGAACACCACCACGTCCGGGAACAAAGCTGTCGGCGTCACGGTCAGCGCGGGTGGTTCCATGGCCAGTTCGGGTCCGGTCAATGTGCTGGTGCGCGAGTCCGGACCGCCGACGATCGAGTTCAGCGTGTCACCGACAACCATCGCCTATGGCGACCGGCTGCCTCTGAACGCAACGGCGCGGGGCTCCGACTGCGGCGGACCGGTTACGGTTCGTTACACGGCGAGCGCCGGCACGGTCAACGGCACCACCTTCGATTCTTCCAGCATGACGTTTAACCCCAACGGTGCAGGTCAGCAGCAGCAGAATGTGACCCTCACCGCGACGGCGACGGACACGAAGAATGAGACGGCGAGCGCCAACGCCAATGTGACGGTTACCTACACCGTGCCCGCTTCGCGGACGGACATCGTGTTCCCGAACCGCAGTTCGCGCGTGAACAACGCCGCGAAACGTTATCTCATCGAGGTTCTGACGCCGAAGCTGATGGCCGATCCGAATTCGACGGTGATCCTGATCGGACATCGCGACATGAGCGAGACCGGACGCGCTGCGGCGAATCTCGACAAAGAGCGCGTGTATAATGCGGCGGCGGTGCTGAGCGCAGGCAAGGGCATTTGCCCCTCGCTTGACCTCAGCCGCATCCAGGTGGCGTACGCAGGGACCGATCAGACCGATCCGCCCATGCCATTCGGCGACAACTCCGTCAAGGAACGCCGTGGCGCCGCGGCAACCGATCAGCGCGCGCAATTCCGGCGCGTCGAGATCTGGTTCATCCCCGGCGGCGCACCCAAACCGAACGTCCCCGGCCTGATGCCGGCGCCGGAGCGGGAAATCAAAGCGAAGGGTTGCCCGAGATAAGAATCGGGTAATCGATGAAAAGGAACCGGCCGGGTGAAAGCCCGGCCGGTTTTTTGTTTATGGCAGGCGCGGACTATAAGCCGGTTTCTGTACCCTTGCGGGCGATAGCCATTCGTCTTGGCCGGACATTGCTGTCCGGCTCCTGTCTGCGCGCTTGCGCGGCAAACCGTAGCGACCTACCCGGAAGTTTAACGGAGCGGGCCGCTCCTTCTCCCCTATTTGGTCTTGCTCCGCGTGGGGTTTACCCTGCCGGCCGGATTACTCCGTCCGCGGTGCGCTCTTACCGCACCATTTCACCCTTACCTGCGCCGCTATAAGGCGGGCCGGCGGTATATTTTCTGTGGCACTTTCCGTAAGAACCCCTTTGAGAGGCCCTCCCCGGCCGTTAGCCGGCACGTTGCCCTGTGGAGACCGGACTTTCCTCCCGCTTGCGCGAGCGGCTATCCATCCAGCGCCTGCCAGAGTTCAGTTTCGCATGGCGGCGATGTTAAATTGGTAAGTGGCTTGTTGAATCGGGCGGGGTAGCTCAGCTGGCTAGAGCGACGGTCTCATAATCCGTAGGTCGGGAGTTCGAGTCTCCCCCCCGCCACCAGCACTTTACAGGACTCAATTCAACTTCTTCCGACAACGCCGGCCAAAGGACTGCTGGCGCTGGCGTAGAGCTTCTTTTCCATCCTTCCCGCTTCAAAGGCGAGGCGGCCGGCTTCCACCGCCAGTTTCATGGCGAGAGCCATCTTCTCCGCATCGTCCGCGGCTGCCACGGCTGTGTTCATCAGGATGCCGTCCGCGCCGAGTTCCATCGCGATCGCGGCATCGGATGCAGTGCCCACGCCCGCATCGACGATCAGCGGAACTTCAGTGATCATCTCGCGCATAATGCGCAGGTTAGTGAGGTTCTGAATGCCGAGACCCGAGCCGATCGGGGCGGCCAGAGGCATGACCGCCGCGGCGCCGGCGTCGATAAGACGGCGCGCATTGACGACGTCGTCATTCGTGTATGGCAGGACGACGAATCCTTCTTTGGCCAGCACCCGCGTGGCTTCAAGCAGACCCGCGTTATCCGGAAACAGGGTCTTCTCATCGCCGATCACTTCGAGCTTCAGCCAGTTCGAAAGGCCCACTTCGCGGCCGAGTCAATGCGTC